>BDSY01000037.1 GCA_002897895.1 bacterium BMS3Abin06 | reverse complement strand
TAACAAGTTTCATATCTGCCTTGATCCTGATGGGTGACTGGCGCAGAATAGTTTATGACCTGTTCTGTAACCATAAAAGATAGAAATAACGGGTGCGAAATAAAAAACGGATATAACCGTAATGGTGAAAGAAAAGGAAAGGAAACTACTCTGCGATACTGCCGCAGAGTAGTTTAAAAAATTTCTTACAGGAGCTTTTTGTGCTTGACAAAGGGCCTTTTAATGGGTGACACCACGGACACCACGTAAAATGTGTAGACCTGACACCACGGACACCACGGAAAAAAGCTTACTGGTGCTACTCCACACAATAATGTATTATGGCTTCAAACGTGTATTGCAAAGGTAATTTGCAAGGATTGATTGATATCGTTTATCAAACATGTCTCATTATATATGTTATAGACTAACGATAAACAAAAGGAATATTAATCAATCTGAATTACCGGGTTTTGGTAAAATAAAATCTTTCAGGGGCTTGAGCTGTGTGCCAGGAAACTTGCTTGCACAGTTCTTAGGGGGCGACGGGAGCGTAAGCTCCCCGATCCACCCGGTGCACATAATAAGCAAATAAGATATTACTATTATCTGTTGGTTAATGATGAAGAATTCTAAGATAGATATTATTACTATTGCAATAGCTTTTTTTGCATTAGCGCTTTCATCCTTGTCTATATACTTTCAATTTTTTTATCAATCATACCGTTTCACCGTATTAATTACAGATATATCTTTACATGAGGGAACACAAGATAAGAATTATTACGACTTCACTGTTAATGCGCAAGTAGCGATAATTAATACTGGCACTCGTGATGTAGTTATCTCTGATTTAGATCTTGAAAGTATTTTCAGCCATTCCGCACCAAACATGAGGGGCATTCTACTTCCAACGTTAGTGAATAATTCATCTTTGGATTTACCTATAATTGCAAAGGAGGGAGAAACAATAGTACATAAACTAAAATTTAATCCTGGAAGGGCGGGTGGTGCAAATTTGCTGCCAAGTAGCTCTGGTGAATTTATTCTGTTACTAGTAGTCATTTTACCTGATGGAGATACTAAAGAGATTGAAGTTGAAGCCCTGAAGATATCGGAAAAACTTGGAGAAGAAAAAGTGCGAGTCAGACCGAACGGAATAATAATGCGTTCGGTGCCCGCACGCTTAATTTACAGTTTTGCACGAAAAAGTTTCAGGTTCTAATTGTATAATTCCGCAACCTATTTTCTATGTTTTGATATTATTGGAGAGCCTAACCAGTCTATGCAAAGGGAACAAGAGCCGGCAGTGACTTTTTTTGTTTTGATATATTTTCGTTGTTATACATCTTTTTAGTTTGTTAATATCGTTCAGGGCTCTTATCCCTGAACTCGACGTTAGGGCACTAAAATAGATTCCCGAATTAATGGACTTTGGGGTATAATTATATTATATGAAAGGAGCTAAGTTATGAATACAGAATATACCGCTGTAGTAAAGCAAGAGGGTGATTGGTGGATTGGATGGATAGAGGAAATACCCGGAGTGAACTGTCAGGAACGTACTCGTAAAGAGTTAATGGAAAGCATTCAGGCTACTCTAAAAGAGGCTTTAGAATTTAACCGCCAAGATGCGCTTGCCGCTATAGGAGAGAACTATGTAGAAGAAAAAATTGCTATATGAAACGTAATGACTTGCTGAAGTATTTACGGACGCAAGGATGCGAATTTATCAGAGAAGGTAGTCGTCATTCATGGTGGTGGAATCCGAGTCAAAACAAACGATCATCCGTGCCTCGACATACAGAAATCAATAATAACCTCGCAAGAAAGATATGCAAAGATCTTGGGATAAAACAAGTAAAGTAAGCCCTAACAAAATAATGAACCTAACGACTTTGTCAGGTCACTTTTTTGAGTCTCTCTTGCCTTGCTGTGTTTTTCTGTTATCATAGTCTTACTGCCTGTGCCGTCGTAGGTTATTACGTCGTTGGGCGCAAGATATAATCAGAAAATGTTAAACTGTAATGCATGGAGAACTCATTGAAAACCATTCATAAAATAATAAACGGAGATTGCAGGCAGATGAACTTTTTGCCTGACAAATCGGTTCATCTGGTCATCACTTCGCCTCCATATTGGCAATTAAAAGACTATGGGACAGAAAATCAAATCGGTTTTCATGAAAGTTATGAAAGCTACATCAACAACTTGAATCTCGTATGGAAAGAGAGTTTCAGGGTTTTACATCCAGGTTGCCGACTTTGCATTAACATTGGCGACCAATTTGCCCGTTCGGTTTATTATGGACGTTATAAAGTAATTCCAATCAGGACAGAGATTATCAAATTCTGTGAAACCACAGGTTTTGACTATATGGGAGCAGTTATCTGGCAGAAAGTAACAACTACCAATACAACAGGCGGCGCCACTATTATGGGCAGTTTCCCCTACCCACGAAACGGAATTTTAAAACTTGACTATGAATTTATTTTGCTTTTCAAAAAGCAAGGTATCCCGCCCAAACCAACCAAAGAACAGAAAGAGCTTTCTGCAATGACCAAAGATGAATGGAATACTTATTTTTCAGGTCACTGGTACTTTGCCGGTGCAAAGCAGGACGGCCATATCGCTGTATTCCCCGAAGAATTACCTGCCCGCCTTATAAAAATGTTTGCATTCGCGGGAGACACCGTTTTAGACCCATTCCTCGGTAGCGGGACAACCTCACTCGCTGCCCGAAATCTATGCCGCAATTCGATTGGCTATGAAATTAACGCTGACTTTATTTCAATAGTTAAGGAAAAGCTGAATATTAATCAATCTGACCTTGCAGAAACAGAGTATGTGTTCCTGACTGATAGCGTCAAGACCGACTTGAATAAAGAAATTGAGAATCTGCCTTATATCTTCAAAGATCCTCATAAACTTGACAAGAAGATTGACCTGAAAAAACTTAAATTCGGTTCAAAGATTGATAAAAACAGTGGTGAGAGAGAAGTATATTATTCAGTCAAAGAAGTAATCAGCCCTGAGTTGATAAAGCTGAACAATAATTTAATTGTTCGCCTGCTTGGAGTTAAAGAAAATAAATCTGTTAACGGACAAGCAATTAAATTCTTACTTGAAAAGACAAAGGGGCAAAAAGTGTTCATGAAGTTCGACAACCAGAAATATGATGAACGCAATAATCTTCTTTGCTATCTCTACTTAAAAAACAAGACCTTTATAAATGCCCATATAATCAAAGCAGGCTTAGCGGACGTTGACGGTTTAACTGACTTTAAATACAAGGACAAATTCTTGAACTTCCAGAGGCATTAAATGGCTAAAACTCAAAAATATTCAATGGAATTTGGCAAGAAAGAAAAAGTCCTGAACTATGCCTGCCAAACTTATCAATTATCAAGGCCAAATAAAGTTGGTGCGGTAATGATGCTCATTCGCGAATGTCAGCCAAAGACAATTCAAGAATGGGAACATTGGTATTTTGAGAACGCATACACAGCAGCTAAAACGCCAACGAAAATTACCCCGGATTGCCTGCGGGAGCTCGGCGAACGGCTTTATGAGAAAATTACAGAAGTAGTTATTCCTGAATGGCAAGCTTCTTTCAGCCAATTAACGCTTCAGGATTGTATGGATTACATTCACAATCTTACCATCAATAGGACATTTGACGGTTTCCTTCGGGAGAAGTCCGTTGTTAATGACGGCTTAGCCAAAATCTTTCCAGACATAATTTTCGAAGAATCCGATACTGAACTTGATCACGCAGGAGACATCGACTATGTGGCAAAAGTTGGTGATAGAGCATTTGGCATTCAAATCAAGCCTATCACGGCTAAAGCAAACTTCGGCAATTATTCTCCAACTGAAAGAATGAAAGCCAGTTTCTCAGAATTTGAAGAACAATACGGCGGCAAAGTATTTGTAGTCTTCAGCATGGACGGAGAAATCGGGAATCAAGAAGTAATTGAGCAGATTCGACAGGAAATAGAACGGCTTAAGAAATAAAAACCGCCCAACCAGTCATTGAACCGAATGCGAACCAGCGGTGACTGTTTTGCATTCGGTTGTTTTTTTGTTGTCAAAGGGTACGTTGCATGAAATTATCGTTCAGATTCGCATCGGTTAATTCGGCGTTACTCTCTTTCAACCGTTAATCAACAATTTTAAAAATGTTTCAGGTTATTTATAAGCAGGTATATTGTTAATACAATTCTGCAAGGACACATAATATTGAAAAGCAGGAGTTGTGAATAATTCCAATAAAAGCAAAATCTGACGATAACCGATTGTAAGCGTGATCTTGGGGAAAGAATTTTACGTATTGTATATTTCTCCCTGCAATTCTCACTTTTGCAAATGTTTTGAACGTGCACATTCACGTAACCAGGAACGTTAAAGCCTGAAATATTGCATTGCCGAAAAAAATATTTTATACTTTTTTTGTGGGCGGTGAGCACGGGTCCAAGTACCGGGTTGAGATTTTGTCCCGGGGCGTCAGGACATGTTCATAAAGAACCCTTTAATCCTGATTATCAGGAGCGCCGATCTCATTGTGACACCGCCCGCGTTTTAAATTCCTGAATTGAGTGTCAAGGCATAATGCTACTCCATTTAAGCATTAATCCTTTTTTGATCCCGGCTCATTCAGGTTGTTGAATTTAAAAGAGAATTGAGGGAGTTAATATGAAACTTAAAGCCTTAACGAAAAAATCAATTGAAGGATTTGCAGGCTCTGTGATTTATCAGAGGGGATATGATTATTTTAAAAGCGGAATGGTTTACGATCTTGAATACAATCAGGATGAAGATAGTATTTATGCACAGGTTTCCGGCAATTCCGGGAATTATGAGGTGGAGGCTGCTGCTGAAAAAGATGGCATCAATGCTTCCTGTGACTGCCCGTATGATGGTTATCCCTGTAAGCATGTAGCAGCAGCGCTTTTAAAGTTTATTCATAACAGCGATGAGTATATCAGCGAAGTTAAAAAACAAAAGAAAGAGGTATCCTCACTGAAGGACAGGTTGAAGGAGCTGCCAAAAGACGAGCTTTTAAAAATGATCATCACATGCGCTGATAAATATCCGGACTTTAAGAGAGATTTAATGGTGCGTTTTGAATCAGATAAGGAGGCTGTTTTAAAGGCAATTCGCAAACAGGTCGATAATGTTTTTCCCTCTATTGAATCCCGTTCCTACTCTACTTCAACTGCTGTGAGGCAATTCAGAGTGATCCTGAAATCTGTTCAGGATGCATCCGACGCTATGAAAGCGGAGGTGAACTGGATGGTTGCAGACAGGATCCTTAATGAACTCAATGAATATGGCATGTCTGATGAATCCCTTGAGAATTTTGTATTTGATGCGTTTGACGGGGTCGCAGACAGTTTGACAGGCAATAAATCTCTCAAAGGGCTAAGAGAGGAGATTATTAAGGAATTGATGGACTATTACACATGGGGCAATTCAGGGATGACAGATGCTATTTATGAAACTGTAGAAGAACTATGTTCTGATAAATCGGATTATCAAGTAGTGATTGATAAGCTGGAGCCACTATCCAGGGGAAAGGGTCATCATACATCCTATTATAAGGATTTATTAGCTGATTTGTACGAAATGACAGGTGATGAAGAAACGAAGCTGAAAACCCTGGAAAGAGACCTGGAATATGGAATGGACTACTGGCGGCTGGCTGAGCACTGGATTGATAAAGGGGACAGTAGTAAGGCGCTGGAGATAGTAAAAGACGGAATCAAGAAAGGAGAGGGCAGAAAAGATGAGCTCTATGCCTACCTCTTGCAGCATTATGAAAAACAAAATGACTATGGACAGATTCTGCATTTATTGAAAATGAAAATAGAGGAAAATGGGCAGGCGTATTTCAGAGGGTTAAATAACGATAAAATTTATCAATCCCTGAAAAAGCATTATAAATCCCGAAATGATTACGAGGGGCAGGCTGATCTGCTGGAAATGCGCTTAAACTGCAAAGATGCAGACCTGGATCTTTATAAAGAAGCCGGGAAGACTTTAAAAAAAGAGGACAGGGATGTATTTGAGAAAAAGATGCTGGATCAACTAAGAAATGCTAAAGGGGGCAAGAGGTCATACCGGGGTTGGGCCGGAAACTACGGGGATGAAGGATTGCTGGCGGAGATTTATAACTACAAAAAGGATATGAAAAATCTTTATGATACGGTAAAGAATAATTTTGAACTGTTAGTCAAATATGAAAAGCAGTTGGCGCCTCTTTATCCGGATTCTTATTTAAAAACTTATCGAAGGAAGATTAAAGAATTGGTCGAGTATAGAGGAAGGGAAAATTATATAACTGCTGCCGCATACGCAAAATCCGTTAAGAAAATTTACCGGACTATTTTGAAACAACCAGAGGAATGGGACACGTATATCAGCATGCTCAGAGGCGCTAACAAAACATTACGGGCTTTACAGGAGGAATTAAGAGGTCTTTAAATCCTTATTAGCCAGTACTGTCTGAATCGCAAAATATTATCATACTATCTTGCTCGACAGTACCGAGTTCTGTCATTCCGGCTTGTCCGGAATCTATAACCCTTTGATTTTCCCGGATTCCCGACAAGCGGGAATGACAACTGCGTGGTCATGACGTTTTCTTTAGAATCAACATGTTAAAAGAGAACTCGGTACTCTTAAGTATCTTGTTATGAAGCAAAAAAGTATGATAAATTTAATCCATGAAATTTTATAGCCGAGTATTTTAACACGCCTCCTCTGAAGCAGTGTCTTGACCACCCCGTCCGAATAACCACTAACAAATTAAGGTATTTGTAACAATGCGGGATACTTGCAATGATAAGGCTAAGAAGCTTTTCTTTGATATCTTCCCAGAGGATGCTCTTCAAGCACTGATGAGTCTTTGCCGTTGTTCAACAGCTCAAACATCCTGGCCAGAGATTCCTGCTGAAAGCCATAGATATCCCCGACAGTGATTTCATAGGGAAACCGGTTATCTATAAAGTTGGACACAGGCGTGAAGTTAGGCAATCTCGACAGGACGAGAAACCCCTTGAATATCCTTTTATTGGTTTTAAACGAGAAAAAGAGACTTTCCAGCCTTTTCTCAAGAAAGATATCATTCTTTTTTTGCATGTATTTATCAAGGCCTTTCATGACTCCCCTGTATTTTTTATCAACAATGCTGTCTGACTTGACTTCCAGGAGTGAATGGCTGAAAGGTAATTTCGGCCTCTCCAGATTATGGACAACTGTGTCCGCGCAAAGGTGCATCAGATAGCCATAGGCAAATGCCTTCTGGCGGTCTGTTTTTGCGGAGCCGAATAATTTCCAGGCAATATTCCAGTTGTGGGAATTTTTCTCAAAACCCTGGAATCTCCTGCCGAGTATTATATCAGCGCTTAAGTTACCGTACAGGAAATCATTCTTATATTTTTTTAAAACAGTATATATGCCGGCCGGAATAAGGGCGGCACCGATATCGATTACCTGGTAGCCCAGATAAACATGCGTTAGCGGCCCCCATGCATCAGCAATAGAAGGTATTAATAAAATAGATAAAATACAGGTTAAAACAAACATTATCATAATTAGTCTACGCTATTTCTATCAATAAAATCTATACAAAATTTCAGACTTAATTACAAGTACTTATTTCAGAAGAATTTGCCATGTCTCAAAAAATTGATAAAAAAAGAGAGTAGAGATTGCTCCCCACCCTCTCTCATGCAACATCAAAGAAGACAATACTACTTGTAGCGCTTCAGAAAATTATCGCGGCGTTGTTTGCGTATTGCCTTTTTCGCAGGATCTTCTTTGCCGATAGCCCAATTATGGTTTGAACTATTCATAACCTTTGTAAGCAGTTTATCTAATTCGCCTGCGAGTTTCTTTGCCTTCCGGTTTTTACTGTTTTTGCCCATTTCAATGACTTCCTCAAGCTCGGGGACATATTCACTGTACCAGTTTTTGGCCAGATCGTAATTACCGTGCCACTGTGTATAATCAGGGGCCTGCATGGAAGCAGCATGGCGGACACGTCTTCCCTCATGGTGCCAGAGTTCAAACCATGTGTAATCAATCTTATTGGAAAACTTTGCATATTCTTTGCCTTTTACTGCCTTGAGAACATCTGTGGCCTTTTTGTACAGTTTCAAACCCGGCTTTGCCCATTTTTCAGTATAGAGATCAATCTGGGCCTCATATTGTGTAAAGAAGCCCTTATAGAAGTTCTCATTGTGACAGGCAGAGCAGACCTTTTCCATATCTTTTCTCCGCATGTCCGCAGTAAAACTTGCAGAGGGCAGATTCCACTTTTTGTCTGTTTCATGGGCCAGTTTGGAAATCAGCGGACGGTTATTCCATTTGATTCTCAGGCCGACATTATGGGTAACAGGCAGGTCTTTGGTGGCGGACATATGACAGGTCGCGCATGTAGGCGCCGCAAAATAGTCTTCACCGACAACCCATTTGGGAGAATCGAGATTCATCCTCTCTTTATTGGCATAATAATTGATCCCATGCTTGGATTCCTGGTAGATCTCAATCTGCGGGTGGTCAGGACCCATATGGCATTTGCCGCAGTTTTCCGGATTACGGGCCTGGGCAACAGAGAATTCATGACGCTGGTGGCATGCAGTGCAACTGCCTTCCGACCCGTCAGGGTTTACTCTGCCCATTCCGGTGTTAGGCCAGGTGGCGGGATCGAGCTTCCCGTCTTTATTAACCTTTACAACAGAGCCGTGGCACTGCCAGCAGCCGTTAACAGCAGCAGCAGAGACACCATTCGGAAATGCCTCAGTCTTCATGCCGCTGTTCCCTTCGACAACTTCGGCAAGGACATTATCCAGAGATCCCATAATGCGGCCGGCTTTGGAGTGATGAGAATTTTCAAACTCATCGACTTCTCTCGCGTGACATCTTGCGCAGTCTTTGGGCGATACGATGATTGAAATGAATTTGCCCTCATGCATGAAGGCATCAGCATCACCCCTCTGCGCCTCATGGCATTCGTAGCAGCCGATATTGCCGCGATAGTGCTTGCTGTTTCCCCATTGCTGGTAGATGTTAACGGTTGTATCCCTGTGGCAGTCAATACATTCCTTGCTCGCCTTTGATAATTCCTTCGGAATATTGATTTTTGTTATGGCAAATGCGCTTGTTCCTGCTACAAGAAAACAGGCTGTTATTGCCAGACATAATATCCGTTTCATTTTATACCCTCCCTGAAATATTTTTTTGTTATAATACCGGTTGAACCAAATTGTGTTTAAAAGTCACCTCCTTTCATGTAAGGCATGTTATGCCTTATAATTTATTCACCCTGCCGGAGCTGATAATCTCTACAGATGCCGGACCGGTTGGACATATGTCCCTGCACAGGCCGCAGCCGTTACATTTAGAGTGATCTATTACCGGCAGCCTGTTGTTTCTGAATGCTATGGCTTCCTCCGGGCACCTGTGTTTGCATAAAGCACAAATAGTTCCCCTGTCCCAGCTCAGACAATTCTTTTTATCAATTACCGCTATCCCGTTTTCAATATCCGGCTTACGATACAGTGTTTCCTCATGCGGGGATGATACTTGAACTGACCCGTCACCCTCTTTGAGAATGCCGATAAAATCGCCTATTTTTTTAAAACCCGATCTCAGCAATTCTTTTCTGGTTAATAATTTTTCGCTCATAAGAAGTTATATCCGCCTGTTTTTTTGTGCCCTGCCGCCTTTGTGGCCGTACAGTTAAAACGTATTCTCAACAAAAGGTTTAATCTCCGTATTCTGGGGAATATGGCACTGTATACAGTTAACCCTCTCAGGGTGAGGCGTGATTGCAGCATCATTCTCCCCTAACCTGTGGCAGTCCAGACATTCTGTATCAGCTTCCACGTCATGCGGGATAAACGGCGGAGCGCCCTCAAGTGCCTTAGGCAAAAAGGTTGTCTGTCCTGGCGGCTCCTCTGTTTTTGCCTTTCTTCCGGTTGCTGCACAACCGGCAAACCAGGCAGCCAGTACAAAAATAACCGCTGCAATCAATAAAGTTTTTGTTGTTTTTGATATCATGATGCCTCCCTTCCTGTTGTTAACAGATAAATTCAAAAATATTTTATTTCAAAACCTTGTCCCGGGCTTTAATGCCTTCTCAGGACATACATCTATGCATATGCCGCAATTCGTGCAATCTCCCGAGTCCACAATCTTTCTTTTCCCATTGATCGGACCATCAAGCACATCAGGGACAAGGCAATCTTTTTTGCAGACCTGACATTTTGTGCAAAGAGAGTGGTTAATCTTAACCCTTAGCAGGCTAAGCCTGCCGACAAGTGAGTAAAAAGCGCCTATCGGGCAAAAATATCTGCACCATCCCCGCCTTGAGAATCCAATCTCAAAAACAGCTATTGCCGGGAGGGAAAGCAGTCCCAGCCATGTTCCGAAGACCAGTGCCCTCGTTGTAATACCAATGGGAGATAAAACTTCAAAGGCAGGAATACCGGCTATCAGACTCATTGCCAGCGCGAGAAACAAAACCCAATATCTGGTCGATATGCCGAAGCTTTTGTCAGCTCCTGAAATTCTGCTTTTAATTTTATCCGTATACTCAAAAACAAGATGCAGCGGACATATCCAGCTGCAGAATACCCTGCCTCCAACAACAAGGTAGAAGAGAAGAATTAAGGTTGAAGAAAGAATAAGCGGCAGATAAATATTACCGGAGCTTAAGATGTACTGTAAAACTGCAAGCGGATCGGAAAGCTCTAATCCTGAAATTGTCATTGAGCTTAAGTTCCCGGCAATAAAATCCTCTTCAAAACGCTGTAACAGGAGAGCAGCTATCATGAGAAACTGAACGGTCCTTCTCCTTATAAGCCATGTTTTTAAAATGTTCTCTCTTAATCTCACTTTATTTCCACCCGAAGATATAATGTTTCCCTACTTTGCCGGCAATAACCTTGGTTGGAAGCACTTTGATTGCAGGCCTGTCAAGAACGCATTTATACTCGCACTGGCCGCATCCCACACACTGGTCCCTATGGACAACAGGTTCAAAAATAGCGTGCCTTCCCGTCCTCGGATTCCTGTATGTTTCAAGAGTTATTGCCTTGTCAATAAGCGGACAGACCCGGTAACAGACTTCGCACCTGATACCGTTTAATGAGAGGCAGCTTTCCCTGTCAGTCACTATGGCAGTGCCCATCTTTACCTGTTCTCTCAGAATAACCGTATGGTCCAATGCATTTGTCGGGCATGAGGAAATGCACGGGAAATCCTCGCAGAGGTAGCAGGGTATTTCCCGTGCAATTATATACGGAGTTCCAATTGCCGTGCCCTCATCAATGTCCGCTATTTTAACAGCGTCATACGGACAACTCTTTGCGCACTTGCCGCACCTGATACAGAGACTGTTGAAAACCTCATCTTCTGCGGCTCCGGGCGGCTTGAGAAAATTCTTCCCTCTGCCCAGCATCCCGAACAGTATGTACATCAGGAGGCCGCCGGAGACAGTCCCTGTTGCCGACCGTAAAATGCTTCTCCTTGAAACTCTTTCTTCGGAATCGATCTTTTCTGCGTCACTCATTGATTCTTAAACCTTCTCAACCTTGCATGCACATTTTTTAAAGTCCGCCTGTTTCGATATCGGATCATAAACATCCAGTGTGAGGTTATTGACCATTCTCGTCAGGTCTTCATCAAACCACGGCACAAAAACAAGACCTTTTTGCGGCTTATTCCTGCCCTCGATTTCAGCTCTCACAATTATCTCGCCCCTTCTGGTACTTACCCGTACCCTGCTGCCGTTTTTAATGCCCAGGCTGCTTGCATCTTCGGGGTGTATTGAGACAAATGCCTCAGGCACGGCCCTGTGCAGCTCAGGCACTCTCTGGGTCATTGTGCCTGAGTGCCAGTGCTCCAGGACCCTGCCTGTGCAGAGCCATAAAGGATATTGGCTGTCGGGCTCTTCAGGTGCGGGTTCATATGGACAGAGCCAGATATTCGCCCTGCCGCCGGTCTTCTTTTTATTGCCGTAAAAATTGTATTCCTCACCAGCCTTCACGTAAGGGTCATAACCCTCTTTGTACCGCCAGAGTGTCTCCTTGCCGTCTATAACAGGCCATCTCAATCCCCTCACCTTGTGATAGACATCAAAAGGAGCCAGGTCTTTGCCAAACCCCCTGCCGAAATTCCTGTACTCTTCAAAGAGCGCCTTTTCAATCTTTCCGTCATATCTGGACAGGTCATAGTCGAACAAATGGCCATAACCCATTCTTCTTGCAACTTCAACTATCTGCCACAGATCGGATTTCGACTCTCCGGGCGGCTCAACCGCCTGCTCCCAGAACTGAGTCCTCCTCTCGGCATTGCCGTACGCCCCCTCCTTCTCAACCCACATGGCTGTCGGAAGCACTACATCCGCAAGCTCTGTTGATCTTGTGGGATACGGATCCGAGACAACCAGAAAGCGGCCTTCTTTCTGAGCGCCCTTTCTGTAACGCGTTACATTGGGCAGGGCCTGGAAATAGTTGTTGCACATTACCCAGAGGCATTTCAGGTCGCCCCTGTCAAAGGCCCTTGCCATTTCAACGGAATGATAACCGGGTTTCGGGTTGATTGTTCCGGGTGGAAGCTTCCATATCTTTTCGGCAAACGCACGGTGTTTGGGGTTCATAACAACTCCCCTTGGAAGCTTGTGTGCAAATGTGCCGACCTCTCTTGCCGTTCCGCAGGCGCTCGGCTGGCCGGTCAGTGAAAACGGACCGTTGCCGGGTTCGCTTATCTTTCCGGTCAGGAGATGCAGATTATAAACCAGGTGGTTTATCCAGACACCTCTTGTATGCTGGTTCATCCCCATGGTCCAGTATGATACCGTCTTTCTCTTCGGGTCGCCGAAAAGCCTTGCGATCTCTACAATCTTGTCAGCCGGCACATTGCTCAGCTTTGAGGCATATGCAGGTGTATAGATTGAGACGAATTTTTTGTATTCTTCATAAGAGACGCCTTTTGCTTTATCCTTAAAGGTTGCGCCTCCGTCATTCCTGCCGTTTATCTCGCGTCCGTAAGGCAGGTTATGCAGGCCCCTCTTGAACGTTACGTGTTTTGAGACAAAATCCTCATTTACATAACCTTCTTTAATGAGAATATTCGCCATTGCATTGGCAATAGCAAGGTCAGTCTGTGGTTTGAATAAAATCATAATATCAGCAGTTGAAGATGTCCTTGTGATCTGGGTCCCCATGTCCACATGCTTGACATGAGTGAATTTGAGCTTGCGGTCGGTCAGTCTCGAATAGAGTATCGGATGCATCTCCGCCATATTTGCGCCCCATGTGAAAAACGTATCCGCATATTCCAGATCGTCATAGCACCCCATGGGCTCATCCTTGCCGAATGTTCTCATAAATGCCCCGACAGCGCTTGCCATGCAGAATCTTGCATTAGGATCAAGATTGTTGCTGCGCATACCGGCCTTGACGAATTTTGAGGCTGCATAACCTTCCCATATTGTCCACTGTCCTGAACCGAACATCCCGATTGAAGTGGGGCCATACTTATCAAGGGTCGTTTTATATTTTGAGGCAATGAGGTCTAATGCCTCATCCCAGGAAGCCTCCAGCATCCTCCCGTTATTCCTGATCAGGGGTTTTGTAAGCCTGTCTTTACCGTAAAGAATCTTTGCCAGGAAATAACCCTTTATACAATTCAGTCCCCTGTTTACAGGTGCATGAGGGTCGCCTTTGGTGGCAATGATCTTACCGTTTTTGACTCCCACCATGATTCCGCAGCCGGTACCGCAAAACCGGCACGGCGCTTTGGTCCATTTAATACCGCCGGCGGCTGATGCCTCTGAAAGACCTAATGGGTCAATCACTGAAACCCCGGCAGCCGTCATAGCAGCAGCAGCCGCTGATGCCTTTAAAAATTTTCTCCTGCTTAGTTTCATTTTTCCCTCCTTTTAGTAAAAGGTTAAATTAAGTATCTCATTTATAATCAACAGGCTAATCATCCGCCTCATTCTCTTCAAAATGGTGGTATGCCAGGTTAATGCCCAGAACACCGTCCATCGCAGCTATCTCCTTTGAAACAGCAACCTCTTCTTCAACAGTTTTTGACTCAATAATCACAATAATCTTGTAATCATCAACAACACTGTTGATCTCCACACCCTTTATCGTGCCGAGCTCTTTTTTTACCTGCTCCAATTTTTCCGGAAGTGTATTTACCAGTAGCCCTGAAACAACCATTTAATAGCCCTCTCTTTCCAATACCAGATTATTTATTCAGAGTCAATCCCTTACCCTGTTAAGATTTCAGAGGGGATGCTCCCCTGTATCCGGTAGCATTCAGCATGTTCTGATTAAAGAATAGCAGACCGGTTTGTAAATGTGATGTTAATGTTTGTAAAGGAAATGTAAATTTTGCTATGGTGGCGAGAGGGTTTAAGGGATCGGAAATCAAAAAGGATATCCAGGACTTCAACTGTTAAACAGTGGCGCTGCGGTGCTTTTATAAAAATTCTTTGCGCGCCACGATAAGAAATACACGACCTCTCTGTTTTAAGTGTCCTGCAAGCAGTTCGGCATTTTCTTCGTGTCCAAAAAATATGTCAACCCGTCCATGGCCGCGGATTGCCCCGCCTGTATCCTGCACTAAAACAAACCGTTTAAGAGGTTTCCATCCCGTGACCTTCCTGTTTTTAAATACCGGGATATCTGTTTCAATAAATGCCAGTCCGCCCCGTGGAATGACTTTCCTGTCCATTGCAATCGAACGGTTCGGGGTAAGGGGGACTTCGATATAACCAAGAGGGCCTTCTTCCACTTCACGGAAAAAAACATAGCTTTGATTATGAGTCAGGATTTCACGTACTTCATCAGGGTTCTCATATAAGTACGCCTTGATTGACTGGAGAGATACTTCATCAGGCGCTATCCTCTCTTTTAATATTTTCCCTATGGACCTGTAAGGGTGTCCGTTCTTTTCGTCATAGTTGATTCGCTTTACCTTTCCATCAGGGAGTCTGACTAATCCCGATCCCTGAATCTGGAGGAAGAATAATTCAATCTCATTAACATATGCGATTGCTTCGGCACGTCCTTCCAGAGATTGTTCATATACAATTTCTTCCCTGGAATCGTAAGGGACTAATTGCCCTCCTTTGAGACGTCCGACAATTTTTTCATTTTTCCACTTTCCGGCAAACTGCCCCAGATCAACTTCAATCAGATCACCCGGCGTCCTGTAAACAGGTACGGTAAATTTTTCCGTGGGAGACAGACTGCCTTCCACGAGGGGCTCATAGTAACCCGTAAAAAAGGCTTCCCCTTCTCTGTTCCTGCTTTCAAAGAAGAGAAATTTTTCCCTCAATTGCTGTATCGGTTCCTTGCTGCCGGAGTTCTTAATAATCTTCGTGAAGAGCTTCAGGGATGCCAGCATTTCTTCCGGCGAATAGTTCAAACCGTTGTACTGAAAAGTTTTGCCGGGGGGAAGCTTTTCATAGTAGCGGATTGATTGCTCTACAGCCGCTTCAAGCCCTTTAAAGCTCAGGTCATCTTCCCAGTCGTGGTGTTTCACTTTTTTGATGGACATTTGTTCAAGGCCCGGTTCAGCAGGAGGTTTTACAAATAAAGTACAGGTAGCCAAAACAAAGAACAGACAGAGAGATACGAGGCATTTTACAAGGCATTCAAAGAACGGATTTATTTTCATATGAAAATTATAACAAAAAACCAATGTCGGTTATTGGTCTCTCTCAGCAGGAATTTCCGGGCTGAGACTGAATTGCTTACACTGACACATTAATCCTTTATAAGCCTGCAGCCGGATACTTGAAAAAAAATTATAACAGGGTAAAATAAAGAAGATTAATAACCGACCACACGGTATTTCAAACCGGCAAAGGAAGGATTTGGGAGATTAAATGAATTTTAAATACTGGTTTTCAATTCCGGCTTGTTTCATATCCAGCGCAACTTTAATCCGTTTTTTTATCTTATGCGCGCTTACATTAATTATCTCGTGCACGCAGGGGAATGTTGTAAAAGAATATTTTCAATTTCACGGGATGGATTACCCGGCAGACGTTTCCGGCGTGGCATTATTGAGTATTGATTATGTAGGAATTGAAAGAGATGAACTTTTAGCGCCCGGGGCCCGGGAATTTATTGAAGAGGGAATAATATTCATTAAGGGATACTTTCAGAAAGAAAGCGTGCAAACCATTCTGCCGGGTGTTAAAGCAGTAGTTGTGAGCAAGCCCGTGCTGTTTAGAGGTGACTCGGGTGGAGTAGGGTTAATGGTCAAGGTTACCGGGTTCGGAACAGGCAAGCCGGGGAACGAAGTAATGACACCGGTTGAGTGGATTGGGGATGACAGGCGCTTCTGGAAAGCAGAGAACTTTGCCTACTTCAATCGCAATGAATTTTACAAGTGGCAGTATGGAGGCTGGGTTTATTTGAAATAGTCATTACAATCTGTCTTTCTTTGCTTGAACTTTGAGAGGCAAATTTGCTATTCTAAAAATGGATTTTGAATGAGGCAGCGATTCAGCCCGGGATAAATCTTATGTGAGTCGAGACGGACTTTGACAAATAAATATAGTTTTTGTACAATGTAGAGTATACACATTATGACGAAGGAGAATATCAGGAAGAATTAAACATCAGACATAAACCGCATTATCCAGATAATGCGAAAAAATGGATGCTGACCACTGAGTAAAAGGTTATTTCCCTGCCTACGCTAAGAGCCCAACCTTTAACTTCAGCCATGTCCCCTAAACCGGTCAGCATCCATTCTTTCGTTTTAATACTGCAAACTTCCTTTTATCATTCCCTTTATCATTCCCTTTATCATTCCCTTTATCATTCCCTTTATCATTCCCTTTATCATTCCCTTTATCATTCCCTGTCGCTTTTTGCTAACAAAAGCCCCCGGAACAGTCGGATAAATCCGGTTCTTCAGGCCTTTTATCAGGGGGATATAATTCTTTATTTCAGATCCACGGCCTATCATCAGCATACTTCATATAGCGCTTCCAATTAATTTAAATACAATATATTGCGCTATAAAGCTTTTTTATAGTAAAATAAAAACAAGGAATAAATTCCTTTAAACCATTAGTAAAGAGAGGTATAAAGATTGTTGGATTTTGATAACAAACTTCAGAAATGCAATGTATGCAAGCATGAATATACATCTATTCATACCGAGGTCATACCCGGCGTCAAAGTTTATGTTTGTGATAATTGCCTGGAAGCTGCAAAACATAATTTTATATGGATTTGCATGGGCTGTGGAACAGTTTATATCAGAAACAAAAAATTAGTAATAGAAAGAATTACTGATAATGAACTCAAGAGAGCCTATCTGCTTTGTCAGGACAAGCAAATAATTCAGGGAATTGATATGTGTATAAAATGCGATCCTGAAGGGATACTCAACTATATGGACATTCAAAAGGTTCCGGTATGTTAATAGTTAGCTATCAGCCATCAGCGGTCAGCTCTCAGCTTTAAAATAAATAATCAGCGCCCCAAAGTGGCTATAAGCATAGATGATTCTGAAACCTTACTGTTTTTTCCCCGATAATATTATTTTAGCGATAGCTGATGGCTGAACTATTACAAAATATTTACGTTTTTTCCAGTTCGTATTTTTTCAGTTTTCTCCAGAGTGATACCCTGTCTATTCCGAGAGTTTCGGCAGCCAGTGTCTTGTTGCCGCCGACTTGCTCCAGCACCCATTGAATATAAGCCAGCTCCTGATCTTCAAGAGACGGGATTCTGCCCCCCTTTTTTCTGAAGGTTTTAATGCTCAGGTCTCTAAGGTCTTCAGGGAGGTGAAAAATTTCAATTGCATTTCCATTGGCAAGCGCAACACCTCTTTCAATCACATTTTCCAGCTCCCGTACATTGCCGGGGAAATCATAGCTCATAAGGATCGGCATAACATCCTCTTTAATCTCTGTGACATCCTTGCCCATGAGGGTTGAAAATTTTTTCAGGAAGTAATAGCTCAGCAGCGGTATATCATCCCTGCGTTCAGCAAGGGGGGGGATATAAAAGGCGACAACGTTTAATCTGAAAAAGAGATCCTCCCTGAACCGGCCGGTCTTGATTGACTCTTTAATGTCACGGTTTGTTGCTGCAATAAATCTGACATCAATTTTCACCGGCTTTGTGGCGCCCAGCCTTAACACCTCTTTTTCCTGGATAACTCTCAGGAGCTTTACCTGCATTGACGGCTCCATTTCAGTTATTTCATCTAAAAAAAGGGTTCCCCCTGAAGCCATTTCAATCAAGCCCTGCTTCATTCCCGATGCCCCGGTAAAGGCCCCCTTTTCATGTCCGAAAAGCTCGCTTGTCAGAATACTCTCCGCAAAGGCGCCGCAGTTAATTGCAAAGAAAGGTTTATCAGCCCTTTTACTGTATGCGTGGATATACCGGGCAAACAACTCCTTGCCGGTTCCGCTTTCTCCGCTGAGAATGACATTACAGTCAGTTGGTCCTATTTGCCGGGCAGTGCTGAGCAGACTCTCCATTTTCGGATCCTGGCTTATGATTTTCACTTTTCCTTTAAAGCTTTCCAACTGCTCCCTCAACTGTGCATTTTCTCTTTTCAGCTTTACCTTCTCAAATGCCTCCTTCACGACCTTTCTTACTTCATCGAGCTTGAAGGGTTTTGCTATATAGTAATAGGCGCCTTTTTTCATTGTCTCAATAGCTGAGGGCAGCGAGGCATAGGCCGTAATCATGATTACCTCTGAGTCAGGATAGAGTGAGCGGCATCTTGTAAGCACCTGTATGCCGTCTACCTTGTCCATGCGCAAATCCGTCATTACAACATCAAATTCCTGTTTTTCTAATTTTTTGAGGGCTATTGAGCCGTTGTTTGCGCAGACAACTTCATACCCCTCTTTTTTCATCGCATATTCCAGGTTTTCCAGGGTAAGTTCTTCGTCGTCTACAATCAGTAATCTCCCCATTGCATTTATCCTTTAATTTGTTTTTGTAAACAATTTTGCCATCCCGGCGGGTTGATATATTAAAGTTTACCAATAATCATTGCAAAATGCAACTTTCAACGATTAATATGCAACAATCATTAAAAAAACCCTTTGATATCAAAGGGTTTTTTTTGAACAATATATTGCAGTTGCACTATGTATGCAATATTGCGGCCTATTGTTTCATTAATACCAGGTCAATAATTTCATCTACATTATCCACATGAATAACTTCCAGTCCTGTTTTGACATCCCGGGGAAGGCTCTCTAGGTCGACCTTATTTTTAATCGGCATAACTATTACTTTTACGCCGGCCTGACGCGCAGCAAGTAATTTTTCTTTAATCCCCCCGACAGGAAGAATTCTTCCACTCAAGGTCATTTCACCTGATATTGCCACTTCTCTTTTTGCAGGCCTGCCGGTCAGGAGTGAAATAAGCGCTATGGCGATTGTCGTCCCTGCAGAGGGGCCGTCTTTTGGTATGGCTCCTGCAGGAACATGGACATGAATATCCTGTGTTTCAAAGAAATCTTCGGCTATATTCAGGGATGCCGCATTGCTCCTTATATAGCTCAGGGCCGCCTGTGCGGATTCGCGCATTACATCACCGAGTGACCCGGTCAGAATGAGTTCCCCGCTTCCTTTCATTTTCGCTGCCTCTACAAAAATAATAGCGCCTCCCGTCTCTGTCCATACAAGTCCCGTTGTAACCCCGATGCGGTTTTTTTCATCAGCAACTTCAAAATAATACTTTCTCGGACCGAGATACCTTTCAATCAGCTCCGGTGTCACCCTGATAGTCTTATCTGTTTCTTCATTGTGTACGTAACCGCTGGCTATCTTCCGGCAGACAGCGGCGATCTGCCTTTCAAGATTCCTTATACCGGCCTCCCGTGTATGTTCCTGGATAATTTTAGTTACAGCCTTAGCACTGAATTCAGGGGGACTGTCCGATAAGCCCTTTTCATTAATTTGCTTTGGCACAAGATAGCGCAATGCAATCTCTTTTTTTTCATCCTCCGTATATCCTGAAAACTCAATGACCTCCAGCCTGTCTCTGAGGGCATCCTGGATATTGTCGGCAATATTTGCGGTTGCTATAAACATCACACCGGAGAGATCAAAAGGCATATCTATGTAATGGTCGATGAATTCATGATTCTGCTCAGGATCAAGCGCTTCCAGCAAAGCCGATGAAGGATCGCCTTTAAAATCCTGGGGTATCTTATCCAGCTCATCCAGCATAAGAAGGGGATTTGAAACTCCGCTGCGATAGATTTCATCTATGATCCGCCCCGGCATTGCCCCGGCATATGTCCTCCTGTGCCCCATAATTTCCGCCTCATCCTTTATGCCGCCGAGTGATATCCTCGCAAATTTTCTTCCAAGCGCATCTGCAACCGCCCTGCCCAGAGAAGTCTTGCCCGTTCCGGGAGGCCCTGCAAAGCAGAGGAGAGACCCCCCTGATGCCCTCCTGTAATATTTTTTCTCAAGGGCTTCTTTGACCACGGCCCGCACATTGTCAAGTTTAAGGGGCTTTGTAATATAATTGAATGCCCCTTTTTTTATCGCCTCTACAGCAGAGTCTATCGTGGCATAACCCGTAAACATAATCACCTGTGTATCAGGGCATTTGCTCCTGGCCTTTTCGAGCACATCAATCCCGTTAATCCCTTTCATCTTAAGGTCTGTTATAACCACATCGAAATCATTTGTATCTATTTTTCTTAAAGCCCCTGCGCCGCTGTCTGCAGTAGAGACCGCATATCCTTCTTTTTTCAGGACAGGCTCCAGGTTTTCGAGGGCAATCTTTTCATCATCTACCACCAGTATGCGCGGCTTTTTGTGATTCACCAGTATCTTTACAGCCAGGTGTTCCAGTATTCTCTCCTTGATCTGCTGCAGGCCATAGTGTCTCTCGTCAAGTATTTTCCCGGCCATCTGAAGATCGAGGTTGTCTTTTGTTTTTTTATTCCACGGCAGTCCGAGAAGATAATCAATATAGGTAAGTCCTATTGTATATTCGGCAGTACTTGGACTTATCTTCGATAACATAGCGAGTTCTTTATCTGCGACTTGACGGGCACGGGAGGGCAGGTTGGCCGAGTCAATCATCTCCTGCAACTCTTCTACTGTGGCGGCTTGAATGTCTTCTTCTGATTTTCTGAATATGCCCAAACCTTATATCCCGCTTTTTTTAATATTGACGAATTCGCAAACACCCTGAGATTCTGTTATTTCGAGTGAAGTGAGAAATCTTTTGACTTATAGCATCCCTCTTCGTTCGGGTTGATAACAGGAAGACTCTTACGGTTAACTGAATTTCCCCGGTAAACTTATTTTACACAAAGGACTGATTTTTTTTTGTAAGAGTTTAGCCGTACCATTTTATTTTACCTTTTTCAGTATGCCTGTTGCATATTGAATCAATTGCATTTATTAATGTTACATCGCCGGAACCCTTCATCTGATTTGATTTTTTCCCTCCCGGCATATATGCCGTTGCGAATAGCAACATATTGCAAAAAATAGGCTGGCGCAATATAAATCATTTTTTTATTGTAAATACAGCAAGTTATCTTACTTTAGATGAGCTGGCATGGAAATTGATAGTAAAAGAGTATAAAGAGAGAATAAATCAATAATAATAAAGGAGGAAAGAATCATGAAAAAGGGAATGAAAAAACTGGAAGATGTTTATGCTGCCGCAGCATTTGCAGAGGCAGGAGAGTTTGAGACTGCAAGACAGATTGCAGGAGAAATCAGGCCTGAAAGGAGAGAGCGCCTCAACTGGTTCGAAAGAGTAATGACGGCTGTTACATTTGCGGAAGCCGGTGAACATGAGACCGCAAGGGATATCATGAGGCAGGAAAAAAGGCCTCAAAAGAGGGACCGTACTACACCGGGAACCAGGAAGCAGTTACGGGCTCCGGGCATTAAGAGGTAAAACCTCAGGCGGCAATAAATTTTTGCAGGCGGGGCGAATTGGAACAGACCCTGCCGCTGCAAAAATTTGAATGTTGCATAAGCTGCAGGTAGTGTTTGATTTTATGCAACTGATGAGAAATGAGAGAGGTGACAAATAATGAAAAGATGGCTCAGGAAATTTGAAAACGCAATGGCTGCCGTTGCATTTGCAGAGGCAGGAGAGTTTGAAACAGCAAAAGAAAGCTTAAAGGAAGAGCGTACTATACTACTTGCCCTGAGAGGCGGGGAAGGAGACAGGAATGCCTTCAGGTATGCGCTGAATACATGTAAACGCATAGGCGCAGGCATGGAGATCCTTTATGTCTCTGAAATTGCAGCAGGGCTGCTTAAGGAATTCAGATCACAACTCAGAAAGGAAGGGATAGATTACGGAATTATTCAAAAAAGCGGCTCTCTGGAACAAGAGATACGTAATTATACCGACGCAAAAGGTGATATACTTTTTGTTGTTGCAGAGGTTTCAGAAGGCGTTGATATTCATAATAAGAAGGCGGATAAAATCATAGCAAATGCATGGAAAAACCTGAAGTGTCCGTTAGTCGTTGTTTCAGAGGGCAACACTGCTTTTGCAAGTTAAATCTTTCCGTCATTCCGCAATTTTAATCGCCCTTTGCACCTGAGCTTCGTGAAAATGGTATCTTCTGATTTCCTTTGTTCCAGGAACTAAAGTTAATTGTTTTGCCGGAAAATACCACTGCCAGATTAACTCTTTTGCGCAATTTTTATATTTCTTCTCCAATAAACCAAACATAAAAGCTCCGGTATAACCCGCGTCCAGGTCTTTCTGATGTAAATTTATAACACGTTCAAGATGGGCTTTTAATTCCGGGATTATCTTTTCCGGCAGAGGAACTGTCCTGTCTTTTTTCCCTTTGCCGTCATGTACAGTTAAAACAGAATTATCAAAATTAAAATTATGTATACGTAGATTCATGCATTCAAACAACCGGAGTCCGCAGCTAAAAGCCTGATTTTGAGTCGAGGCAGCTACTTTTAGTCCTTAAGCAAGCGTGATTTACTAAGTAAAATAACAGAAAAGAGTAGAAATGCCCGAATCTATCGGTTAAAATAGAAGCACGAAAAAACAGACTAACCAAAGAAAGGGGCATTTCAAGTGAGCCGAATAATTAAACGTAAGTATAGCAAAATAATCAGGAATCGTAAACAGAGAATAGAGCGTCGATTGAGAAGGAAGCAATGGGAGAATCAATCGGAGCCGATAATGAAGGGGAGCAACATACATTACGAGATGAGCGAGAAGAATAAGGCAATTAATTGCGGGGGAATAGGAGTGTTTCACCAGATGGCAAAAAAGACAGGATTGATAAAAGAGATTGATGCAAATCTGAAGTTATTAAAAGTACATATACCGTATCATGAATCGGATCATGTATTGAATATAGCCTATAACATACTGGCAGGGGGAATGCGTTTGGAGGATATAGAGATAAGAAGGAAGATAGGTAAATTATTCGATTTAAGATCAGAACTGGTACACGGTGGTATTAGTAGCATTGACGAATGGCAAGGGTTAGATCATTATGAATCGCATTTTAAATCTACTATTTCGATTCATTAAAATGCTTACATTTAAACAACAGCAAGATCGAACTTTTCCCACCTATGAACTACAGGGGAAGAGTTGATTTCATTGATGCCCTGAAGAATACGATCTTTAAGTTCGTCTTTTGAGTTGACTCTTATATGCCTTAAAAATGTTCGAGCCATCTTAGAAAATACAGATTCAACCAAATTCAACCATGACCCATGTTTAGGCGTATGCACATAGATAAATCTACTTGGTCGCGACTCAAGATACTTCATTGTTTCTTTTGAAATATGAGACGAATGATTGTCAAGCACAATGCGAATTGTGCTCTCAGGTGGATAATATTCATCAAGTTCTTTCAGTAGCGAAATAAATTCTCTGCTGCGGTGCCGGTCGTGTACCTGTGCTAAGATATTACCATTGTGCAAGTCCAGGGCGGCAAGTATCGAAACAGTGCCAAGTCGCTTGTATTCATAGTCCCTGCTCACTGTTTTGTGTACCCCTGGCTTGGGTGGTAAGTCGGGAGCAATATTTTTAATGGCCTGTACGCCAGGTTTTTCATCGACTGAAACGGTGATAAACATTGGATGCTCACCGTTAGCTATATTTTGTTCGTTTTGAATGTTGACTTCCTGGTAGACCATGAGGACTTCCTGCATCTTTTGTTTAAAATCAGGATCTCTTCTCTCAAGATAATATTTAATCTTGTGAGGTCGCACGGCGTTAGCAGATAATATTCTCCAGATAGTTGCTTTCGCTGCTCTGGACAAGCATTCATGCCCTTGCTCCGGGGCATGTTTACGTGTATATTTGGCAAGTTCATTGTGGGTCCAAAGCTCGGCAGCCATTCCATGATCTTTTGGCTTCGTACATGCAAGGTTGATAACCCAAGCTCTTGCTTCATCTGTAATGACTGGATCAAATGGTCTGTGATAATAATCTTTCAAACCAGCTTCAGTACCGGCAGCCAATGCCTTATCAATGCATTTGTAGATGCTTGGCCGGCTTATATTAACCATTTTCTGTATTTCGATGATCGGCAACTCATCGGCATAGTGCAGCAATATCCGAGCTCTTTGTATTTCCCTTAATGGGGCTGTACGTGAGTTGCTTAATAGTTCAAGTTTGTTGTGTTCGTTTTCGGTTAAATTCAATTTTGCGCGTTTTGTTTTTCTTGCCATCGCCACCTCCATATGTTTTAGGTGACTTTAACACTTTATATGCTTATTGTAAAGGTTTTGCTGAAACTTTCTGCTAGTTACGATATTTGAATAATTACCGGCCTGTTTGTATTATAATGACTCAAATCGAGCTAAATATAAAAGGAGAAAAAGTTAAGGAATGAAGAAAGTTTTAAGGCTCGGGCTTCCCAAAGGGAGCCTGCAGGAGTCAACGCTGAAGTTATTTAAAAAAGCCGGATACAATGTCACTGTCGGATCCCGGTCGTACTATCCTGACTTTGATGATGTTGAAATACAGGCCATGTTAATCAGGGCCCAGGAGATGGCGAAATATGTTGATGACGGAGTGCTTGATGCCGGATTGACGGGTAAAGACTGGATACTTGAACAGGGAGCGGATGTGCGTGAAGTTGCTGAGCTTAATTATGCAAAGGGCGGGCTGAGGCCGGTAAAATGGGTGATCGCTGTTCCAAATGATTCAAAGATAAAACACGTAAAGGATTTACAGGGGAAGCGTATAGCCACAGAGCTTGTCGGATTTACAAAGAAATATCTCAAATCAAAAGGCATTAAGTCTGAGGTCGATTTTTCCTGGGGAGCAACAGAGGTAAAGCCCCCTTATCTTGCCGATGCAATTGTTGAGTTGACGGAAACAGGGTCGTCTTTAAAGGCGAATAATCTGAGAATAATTGAAACCATACTTGAATCAAGCACGAGATTTATTGCAAATAAAAAATCATGGAAGGATAAATGGAAAAGACAGAAGATGGAAAATATAGTGCTCCTTCTGCGGGGAGCGCTTGCAGCAGAAGAAAAAGTCGGCCTGAAAATGAACGTTCCCGAAAAATCGCTCAAGAGGGTAATGACACTGCTTTCTTCCCTGCACTCGCCCACTATCTCACAGCTTTCAGACACGGGATGGTTTGCACTTGAGGTTGTAATTGATGAGAGGACTGTCCGGGACATTATCCCCAGGCTTAAATCTGTCGGCGCAGAAGGGATTATCGAATATCAGCTGAATAAAGTAATTCCGTGATACATTAACAGCAGATCAATGGCTAAATACTTAAGGCGTATTAATTACCTTATGCGGGCCGATTACGCGTAACCGGATACCACCGGTAATCTTCTCAAATGTAAACCTGTGGTTCATATCAATACTTGCTTCCCATATAGCAGTTGTGCCTTTTATCCTTTTGACTCTTAGAGATGGATGAGTAAATTTCGACTCTGCAAGAAGCCTGAGTTTTTCCTTGAAACGCTCCCTTACTTCTAAGGGCAGTTTTTTATACGCTCTATCGAACCTCGGAGATCGTTCAACCCTCACTTCTTATCAAGTTCCTTTATGAATTCATCAATATTCCTGTTTGTCTTGATTTTCCCCTTGCGAAAATCTTCTTGAACTTTTTTTTCTTCTTCCTGCCACTCTTTCGACCAGAACCATGCCTGAGTGCGATCAATTGTTTCCTGCGGTTTTATAAGTATTCCTTCTTCTGTGACTTCAAAATCTACCAGATCACCAACTCGGAGATGAGCTTTTTTTCGTATCCTGGCAGGAATAGTTATTTGGTAATTCCTTTGAATTTTGGTTGCCGTAGACATTTTAACCTCCAAATTAACGAAATTCGTAATTCCTTATAGAATAATGTTAACAATATCTTATCGTATTGTAAAGGTTTTGCGGCAAGATGCAGGGAGCAGTTGTCAGGGGGGGGCAGAATGAAAGCAGTGGATTAGAGAAACCAGAGAGCTGTCAGCCATGCTGGTTGGTTTAATCTGTTTTTTCTGCACCCTGCACCCTGACAACTGTTCCCTTTGCACAGTTACATTAAGGTTTATTGAATGATATACTGAGACAATAGTAAATTATACCGGATAAGAATGGGAAATTATCTTATGAAGATCGTTCTTTTTGTTGCTGTTGCAATTTTTCTGTTGTTTTTTTCCATCAGGTTTCTTGAAAAGAAAAGCCTCTATTTCCCTGTGCGAAAGATTGAATCTGTCCCTCGGGATACAGGTCTGGATTATGAGGAGGTATTTGTAACAACAAAAGACGGGATTGAAATATCGGCCTGGTTTATTCCATCTGAATCTTCGCGGGCAACGATATTATTCAGTCACGGAAACGGGGGGAACATCAGCCATCGCCTGGAGAAGATGAAAATATTAAATGATCTTGATCTGGATATATTTATCTTCGATTACCGGGGCTATGGCATGAGCAAAGGCAATCCCTCGGAGGAAGGTCTGTATCTTGATGCAGAAGCTGTTTATGATTACTTAGTTAACGAGAAAAAAATACCTGCCCGAAAAATCGTTGGTTACGGGGAATCTCTGGGCGGCGCTGTTATCATTGACCTGGCAAGTAAACGTGAATTAGGCGGAATAATTATAGAAGGCAGTTTTACTTCTATAAGAGATATGGCAAAAAAGTATTTCCCGTTTATCCCTGCATTTGTTTACAGAACCTCATTTGATTCGTTTGAAAAGATAAAAAATATCAAATCTCCAAAACTGCATTTCCATAGTATCAGTGATGAGATTGTGCCTTTTGAGCTTGGCAAAAAACTCTTTGATAATGCCCTGGAGCCGAAAGAGTTTGTCGAGCTACAAGGCGGGCACAATGACGCATTTATCATTTCGCAGGACGTGTTTATTACAGGAATAGACTTGTTTTTACACAACCTCTGAAAACTGCACTGCCCTTTCTATCTGTCATCGGGTAATGATACAATCCATCAAAACCAGCCCTGTTTACGCCACACATATAAAAATTCATCTTCCTTTGAGATAAAAAAACTGGCAAACAAAGAAAATATCTCAAATAAGGGGAACTATCTTTGACTTTAGTATTTGACGGTCTCTTGTGACCAGGGGGACATTATGAACAAGGCTTGTAGCTGCAATTATTTCATCCGCAGGATCACCGGTAAAATCAAGTCTTTTAATAACCCGGCAAATATCCAGGCTCAATGGCCAGATATGAATATTAGACAGTATCAGTGAGAGCTCCGGAGCATCTATGTCTAATTCAATCCTGTTAAGCTGTGATAGCTTGGTTATCTCCCAGATTACAATCGATGATATACTCCACGGTTCTTTTGCAAGAATGGTCTTTTCTTTTTTGGTCAGGTTATCACACAAGGCAAATATGAGGATATGAGTATCAAGATTGAGCATTCCATTTTAATCCTGTTGACATAATATCCCCTTTGATTTTAATCTTTCCCTTCATCTTCCCTATGAGGTCCGAGGACCGGATTTCAACCGGAATGAGCTTTGCCATGGGTTTGCCGTGCTTGGTTATAATAATACCCTCCTTATCAACCTTTTCAAGAATTGACAGACATTGTTCTTTAAATTTTGCAGCTCCAATCGTTTTCATATAAATATTATAACATTGACCATTAAGAATGACCAGTCAAATTTTATAGTCTGTTTATATCTGCGGCTGAATAATTATAAAAAATACCGCAATTGAGGGATTTACAAAGGGGCAATATAAGTTTAAAATCTTGCATGGATGCAAAGAAGCCGGTACGGATAGTAATAGTTGAGGATGATCCCAGATTTCTTGAAAGTGTAAGGCTTCTCTTTGTGGACACACCTTCAATCGAAGTAGCGGGCTCATATACCACAGGTAAGGATGCAATTAAAGGGATAATCGAAAAACGTCCTGATGTAGCCCTCATAGACCTTGGGCTGCCCGACATCTCAGGTGTAGAAATTATAAAGGAAATTTCAGAAAAGGGCTGCAATACGGAATTGCTCGTCCTTACAGTCTATAACGATGACGAACATCTGTTCTCAGCCCTTAAAGCAGGGGCAATAGGCTACATAGTAAAAAACGAGGCATCCCTTTCAGAGATTGTTAGCGCAATAGATGAAGCAGTCAAAGGCGGCGCCCCCATGTCCATGGACATGGCCCGGCGGGTACTCAATGAGTTCAGGGAGATCCCAAAAAAATTGAAGAAGCCGGAGATTAAAGCGCTTACAGAGAGAGACAGAGGTGCTCGAATATCTCTCAAAAGGTTATAACACAAGGAAAACGGCGGATGCCCTTCACATAAGTTACGAAACAGTTCGCAGTCACCAGAAGAACATATACAGAAAGCTCCAGGTAAACTCCCTCTTAGAGGCAGTAACCCTGTTCAGGGGATAAATGATTCAGGGGACAGGCTGGGGTAAAGTCCGGGCAGGAGCGGGATTACAAGATGAAAAATGATGGTTTAAACGGTCATCTTAGTATCGGTGTGGTGATTTTGTCACTTGGGCACCGGGTAATCGGCATTAATGAATACGCTTCCCGGGTATTACAGATCAATCCTTCTCAAATCGGAAAAAGCGTTTATGAATATCATCCTCCCAAAGTCCATTCCAGGCTAAAGGGTCTCCTGAAAAAGGCGTGCAGACCAGCGGACGATTTTTCTTCTCCTATTATAATGAATGTATTGAACAGGGTTTTAGCAGTTAATATATGCCGGATAGAGTCAGGAGATGCTTCCTTAAGGCATTTTTTAATCATGACCTTTATTGACGTTACCGGGCAAAAGGACGCTGAGATTAATAAAAAAATCGAAACTGCCGAAATAAGGAAGATTCCTGTCTATAACGGCAGTTCATATCTGTTTCTCAATATTCCCTCTATCTACCTGATAAAAAGCGAAGGAAATTATTGCAGGGTATTTACGGAGAGTGAGCAGTACTATCTGCGAGTGACATTAAGTGAGATAGAGAAAAAATATACCGGTGAAAAACTTTTTAAGGTTCACAGGAGTTTTTTAGTCAACCTGGATAATGTTCATAGAATAATACAAAATGTAAAAGGCCAAAATATTATTGACTTTAATAAAAAAGATATTCCTTTAGTGCCGGTCGCAAGACGAAGGTCAAACGATCTCAATAAAACCCTAAAAGTAATTAAAGGTCATGTACAGTAAATTTGCGATTTTTAGGCCGTTTATGGCAGATAATCAACCGTTAATCACAATTTCCTTGATGTTTATGAATTTACTGACTTAGTATGTATTACACTCCAATTTTTATTTTTTTCTAAAAAAGCTGATAGATCGTGAAAAATTGTAACAGAAAAAAAACCTCTCCCGTGCAGGGGAGGGGCAGCCCGGAAAAAGTGACAGACGCCAATCCATTACTTTAAGTGGCTTGTTTTATTTTAAAAATGACTGAACAAAGAAGTCAATTATGCCTCTGATGAAAAATAGGAAAAGCAGTATTAAAAATAGTAGGGGGGGAATTATTATGAAGTTTTTGAAGACCATAGCTGTATTGCCGATCTTTTTAATTGTTTTAGCAATAGCGGGGCAGGCTCATGCTGCTACTTATCCCTGCATTGCAGGAAGTCCGATAGTTGTAGATACTACATGGACAACTGCTGATAGCCCATATGTGATCAGTTGCAGTTTAACGGTAGATGTAGGAGTTGCGTTAACCATACAGCCCGGAGTAGTAGTGAAGTTTGAAGCAGGTGACAGGCTGAACATCGATGGGACGCTTACTGCCGATGGGACTCCAGCGCAGCAGATAATATTCACCTCGATCAAAGATGATGAATATGGAGGGGATACGAACGGGGACGGCAATAGCAGCAGTCCTTTACGCGGTGACTGGGACTATCTCGACTTTACATCCACCGGTATTAATAGCCTTTTAGATAATGTGATAGTGAGGTTCGGAGGCGGGCCTACTTCAACCTATAGAAATATCTATATAAGGACATCGTCTTTAACTATCAGCAAGAGCACTGTTGAAAACAGGTATTTATATAAATGGCGCCTCGCCTTCCATAACAGAAAGTATAATCAAGAACAATAACAGACGGGGAATTTACCTTCGTGATTCATCCGGCACAACGATTACAGGAAACACTATAAGCGGCAATGTGGAATACGGAATATATAATGCTACCAGTTCAGTAATTGTCGTAGCAGAAAATAACTACTGGGGCGACCCGAGCGGCCCTTATGACCCATCTGATGACAGGGACTCGGGAGGCTGGTATAACCCGGATGGAACTGGTGACAAGGTCACTGACTATGTGGATTATGAACCATGGCTTGATTCAGACGAGTGCATACAATTCGGAGAAACAAAAACCGGGTATTTGTCGGCTCCTGATGATTCAAACTCATGTACATTTACTGCAACAGCGAATGATGTAGTAAGGGTGCGTATGGGCTTTGTCACAGGCAGTGCAGACCCTGAATTCAGGATATTCAGGCCCGACGGGAGCGAACTGGCAGAGTGTGCAGGCAGTGAAACAGCAAGCGGAGACTCCGCAGATATTAGCGATTGTCAACTTCCGGATGACGGAACCTATACCATTATCGCATCAGAGTATGGGGGTGATGAAATAGGAGGGGATTATAATCTGACACTTGAGAGATTAAATAATACGGCTGCCACGATGTCTTATGGCGATACTGTCGCAGACACGCTGACGGTTACTGCAGACCTCAATGCCCATACATTTAATGCTGTTGCCAATGACAGGGTCATGGTGAGGATGGGATTTGCTACGGGTAATGCTGACCCTGAAATCAGGTTATACGGTCCGGACGGTACTGAACTGACAGGGTGTGCAGGCAGTGAAACAGCAAGCGGAGACTCCGCAGATATTAGCGATTGTCAACTTCCGGATGACGGAACCTATACCATTATCGCATCTGAACGTAATGGCGATGAAATAGGCGGTGATTACAGCCTTACACTTGAGAGGTTAAACAATACATCAGCGACCATGGTTTATGGAGATACTGAGCCCGGTGTACTGACAGTAACATCAGACAGTAATGTGCATGCTTTTTACGCAAGTGCTGATGACACTGTACTGGTGAGAATGCAGTTTGTTGCCAGCGGGCCTGACCCTCAGATAAGGACATATGCCCCGGATGGTACTGCATTGGCCGGATGTGATGACAGTCGTACTAACAGCAGTTCCAATGACCCTGCGGAGATTCTGAGTTGTATCCTTACCGGCGGCAGCGGAGTGTACACCATTATTGCGTCTGAGAATAATGGGGACGAGATAGGCGGAAGTTATGACCTTTATGTAGAGTGCCTCTCTGGCACTTGCAATCCCAACTATCTACCTATTTCTGATCCTAATGGTCCATATCCGGGCACTGAAGGGCAGGCAAAATGCTTCGATGGTTCAGCCTCATACGATCCAGATGGAATTATTGTACTTTATGAATGGGATATAGACAATGACGGAGTATTTGACTACAGCTCCTCATCACCAACCGTGTGTCACATCTATGCCCAGCAGGGCACGTACACCATAAGATTGAGAGTTACAGACGACCTTGGAGCAACGGGTGAGGCAACGACAACAGCCACTATCTCAGACACATCGCCGACAGCAAACTTCACTGGCTTACCGGCAAGCGGATTAGCGCCGCTTACAGTGAACTTCACTGACAGCTCAACAGGCTATGACCAGCCATTAAGCCATGAATGGGACTTTGACAATGACGGAGTTATAGATTCAACCGGCCAGAATCCATCATATATATACACTACAGCAGGCACATACACAGTGAAACTAAAAGTCACAGATTCCGATGGAAGCACTGACTCATTAACAAGGACAGATTACATAACAGTAGATGCATGCTTATCTCCTGTAAGGATTTCCCCTGTCTATTACGACACGCTTCAGGCAGCCTATGATGCAGCAGTGGAGGGGGATACCATTCAGAGCCAGGCTGTAGTATTTACCGAAGACTTGAATATTAATAGCAACATATCAGTGACCCTGGAAGGCGGTTATAATTGCGATTATACAACTATTACAGGAGAGACAACAATTAACGGTAATATGACAATTAACGACGGCACAGTAACAATAATGGACTTTAATTTGCAATAGTATTTTTGTAATAAAAGCACATAAAAGGACAATTACGAGAATAGCCCTTACACCAATTGTCTATTCCGTTAAATATCCTTTTGTATTAGTGGGTATGATAGTGATCGGCGGAGTGGTTGTGATTAGAAGACAAAGAAGACGTAAGTAGTTGTCTTTAAGAGGATGAGTTACGAGGGTGGGGTGAAAACCCCACCCTTTTTTTTTAAAATATGTTTGTTAAAAGTTTGGGTTCATTCGTAAAAAAGTTGAAAACACATGATCAGTCTGTCATTCCGGCTTGTCCGGAATCTTTTCTTGTGATCCAGACAAGTCGAGGGATTCCCGACAAGCGGGAATGACAACCAAGAATAAACATACAATTTTCAAACGCACCGCAATCTCTGCCGCAGTTCCATATTTCTGTCATTCCGGCTTGTCCGGAATCTTTTCTACAATATCTTCGTATAAATCCCTAAATGTCGGGTTGCTTTGTCTAATAAGTTCTATCTTCCCCTGTCTACTCATATTTTTTATCTGTTTTTCCCTGATGATAGCACTGAAGCTATTCTCACACAACTCGTAATATACAAGTCTGTGAAGATAATATTTTGCTGTAAAACTGCGTGGGTTAAGATTGTTTTTATGTTCATAGACTCTTCTTATGAGGTTGTTTGTTATCCCTACATAAAGAGTTGGCCTGGCATTAGCCATAATATACACTGCAAAGCGTTTATTCTGCATGGAAGCACCTTGTAAGAAAGATTCCGGACAAGCCGGAATGACAAGCCGGACAAGCCGGAATGACAAGCCGGACAAGCCACAATGACATTGTGCGTTGTGTTAAGTTGAATTTTAAGCCTATCTTCAACTAAAACACGAAAGAACCAAAGTTTGAAGGGGACGGGTTAAGAAAATATTTTTTTCTACCTGAATATCCCTTTTAACAGTTCCCTGACAGGTTCCAGCTGTTTCTTTATTTTGTCGTCCTGCTTATCAAATAATTTGTCTATAAATTTGTCCGCCTCTTTTTTGACGGCCTGCTTGCCGGCCTTTTGAATATCAACAGTATACACGGGGTTTGAGAATGTTCCTGAAACCATCAGGGGGATTGTGCCCCAGCCTTCTTCGTTCTTTATATATTTTGAAATCTCTGAACTCATTGCCTTATCCGCAAGACGGGGGGAGAGCTTCAGATCAAAGGCAAGATCAAGTGTTTCGTCAAGGCCTATGTTACCGGAGGGATTCATTGAAATATCATCAGAGGAAAAGACGCTGTCAAGTCTTGCATTGCTGTTTCTTATTTTTACTCTTCCGCTTGCCTGTTTCAATTTAATTGTCTTTAGCTCATCGACATCAAGAAACAGCGAAAGATTCCTTGTGATTTGTGCGCCGGTTATCCTTCCATCCTTAATATTGAAATCTCCATCAGCTGCAAGATTCTTCTTTATGCTCTCAGGCAATGTGCCTGCCCCTTTCATTTTAAGGTTAAGGGAGACAATACCGAAAACCGTATCTTTTGCCTTTGGGAAGAAAGAATTAACAATCGCATCTGCATGAAGGGAATCGATATTGGCTGAAAGCCTGTAGGTATACCCCGGTTTTGAAAGATCAATAAAGCTGCTTAAATTTAATCTGCCTTTTCCGGCCCTGGCAGATAACTTTGAAATTTGCAGTTTGTTATCTTTAAACTTATATTGCATATAAAAATCATTCATAGTCAGGTTTTTGTATACTGCCGAGTCCACCCTGATCTTGCCGGTTGCAGTAAGTTTGAGATCAAGTGGTTCAGCCTCTTTGGAGGCTTTTTGGGGAACAACAGGTCCGGCACTCCCGGCAGGAGGCTTATCCCCAGCCTTGCCAACCGGTATAAGCTCGTCTAAAAAGAGTTTTCTGGAATATATATCGAGCTTGATTTCCGGGTTTTCAAAGTAATTACTGACTGAGCCTTTTAATTCTGCTGAGTTTTTATTGACAGTGCTTTTAAGTTTAAAATCCATTAATTTTTCATTAAATTTTATGTTGCCGTCAAGTAAGGCGTCCATGTCCTGATATTTTATGCCGACTTTTTCGAGCGTGATATCTCCGTTTGCCTTCATTGATTCAGGCTTTTGAAGCCTGCCTTTAAGCTTCACATCTGCTGCAACACTGCCGGAAAGGCCGGGAACTTTTAAATCCATAAAAGGGGCAATCATTTTTTGTATGTCCGCAGTTTTTGTTTTCGGCAAAGAGAGTGCGATATTTATTTCAGGCCTGGTTTTAATGCCCTTGATCTTACCTGTTATTGAAACCGGGATTTTTTGAATTTCCAGATCCGCCCTGTCTATGCGAACATCCATTGACTCAAGGTTTATCCGGACTGCATATATGAGCCCGGCAAATATATTTTTAATCTTTTTTTCAGCAGGTTTTTTTATCACAACTTCGTCAAGTTTGAGGTCTACGCTCCCCTTACTGACCACTTCCGAACCGTCAACACTTTCAATGCTGATATCGATATCAGCAGAACTCTTTATATCAGGCAGGTCATTCATCATGTCAATAAATGAGAACTTTGCATCCTGGATTGATATTTTGTTTACCAGTAATGAAACAGGAAGGCCCGCAGGTTCATCAGCGGATTTTTTCTCTTTTACTTCTCCTGTTTCTTTCTTTTTCCCAATGTCTTCAAAGTTAAATTTACCGTCTTTGCTCCGTTTAATCCTTATCTCGGGAGACACTAATTTCAGTTCGTCGATAATCACTTTTCTGGAAAGAAGTGGAAGCAGTTTGAATTTGAGCACAAAATCCTTGCATCTGACAAAATCGTTTTCCTGGTCAGCCTCCTTGATTGCAAAGTCTTTCAGTCCTATGCCTTTTAACAGGCTTATATTTATTTCTCCGATCTCTACTTTTCTATTTAAAGCCTTTTCAACTTCGGGAACAAGAAATGCCTTGACTCTTTCAGGGGTAATGTATATTTTTATTAATGCTATAAGGGCAATGACGATTATTGTTATTACAATTGCAGTTATTGAGAGAATTTTTTTCATCGCTCCTCCTGGACCGTATAATCACGGAATATCAGTAAGCCTTAAAAAAACGAGCAATTATTCAACGGGCAGCAGCATATTACAGGCACACAATCTCGTATTTTCCCAGTCCCATGCTTGTTGCCTTGCCTATGTTGGTGTATTCCCCGATCTTCAGAAACGGGAGGAACGGCGCAAGATCACCCTGTATACGGAACTCCCCGCTCACTCCGCCTATTTTCATCTTCGCTTTTTGCCGGTTGCTGTACCTGGTCCAGTCATGCCACCTGATATCCTTGTCCTTTATCTCAACAGCCTTGCTCTTTTCAAGCAGGTCCCTGTGGTCGCGGTCGAACCTGTTGCCGCAGTGAAAGTATGTCAGCAGGTACAGCCTGTTCAGCAGGTTCCTGAACAGGTCGAAAAAGTCAAAGTCATCCCTGAAATGCCCGTCTTTTTTGAACCTGAACGGTGTAAGCAGGCGCACTGTTATCTGCCCGGGATTCATCTTTATAATATCCGTATAAACCCGGAAAAAGTTCTCGGAGGAGTATACCTGGATATTGCCTTTTAAACATTTATCCGCGGAGCTGTATATCCCGGCTTCACCGTCAAATCTTTCGTTCATTACCGTCTCAATCTCAAACCTGCCTTTTTCCCTGCCTATCCCGTTCTCACCCATTTGCTGAAATACAAACAGGAAGTAGGGAAAGTAATCAATGGCCTTTCCGAAAAGGACCAGCTCGAATGTAAAAGTCTCACCGGGCTCAAAGGTCTCTTTTGTTGTATGCGGGGGATTCAGCACATAGGGGTGGGGCACTTCCGAGAAACTGTGTTTAATCCCCGGGTCCTCCGGGGGCTTTGTCTCAAAAATATAGGTGTAAATGCATCTTGATGCCAGAACACACCTGTTGCAGTCATCCGCCCTGTTAATGCAGATGGTCTTCCTGAGGTTGAAGCCGAAACCGCCCCTGAATGTGGAGCCCTTGTAGGGAGGCAGTCTGAGTACGGTTTCCGCCCTTGCCCTGAATATGAATCTGGCGAATGTCAGGTATCTGAGCTCGTTTGATTGAGTGTGCATTGTTTTAAATGACAGAATAGCAGCAGGGGATTAAAAAGACAAGGGGGGTGAAAAGACAGGTTCAAGGTTCAGGGTTCAGGGTTCAGGGTTCAGGGTTCAGGGTTCAAGGTTCAAACGATTCAGGTTGTGAGGTTAATGGGTTCGGGGTTCAGAGTTGGAGAGTTTGGGAGTTTGGGAGTTGAAATCTGATCTGTTCACCCTTCAGTTCAAAACCCGGAACCTTTTTTTAACAAGTCTCAATCCCCTTCAAACTGTTCGGGTCATAGAACACTGTAATATTTATACATTTTCTTCCCTGACTTAGTCAAGCAAAATTTCACTATCGCAGACAACCCCCTGATTTTCAACATTTCCCCGGATTGCATCAAAAAGTACGCAAATCCCCCTTTCTGAATACCTGAAAAACTGCATTCCCGGACTCTCATCTTCTCTAACTCCCTGAAAATATTACATTTCCTTCTTTCAAAAAGTACGCAAACGTTTTCCTCATCCCTTCACTTCCGGGGATTTGCGTACTTGTCCAAAAACCGCCTCTCTACCCCCCTGTTTTTAAACAATATTTTTTGCCCAAAAACTGTGCATATCACGAAAAGTACGCAAACCTCTTTTTGCAACCCCTGCAATCCGGCATTTGCGTACTTTTTTTGACACCTGTTTTTCCCTCCAAATCCCCTCAAGTCCACTGTTTTGCTTATTTATCAATGGGTTATGCGATTTGTCTGTTTTTTCAAAAAGTACGCAAATCGTGATAGCTCACCGGGAAAGGATATTTGACAGAATGACAGGTTCTGATAAGTGGTCTTTGAAATATGTCATTCTATTTTTTTCAGCTTGCCATCCTTCTCTATAAATCCGGTCTCCTTTAAGGCCTGTTCGGCATTTTTATGAACTTTGCCCAAATAGTCTTTAACGCTCAGTCCCTTTGACTCCTCATAACATCTCTCCTTCCAAATCCAGACTTCTTCCAGGGATTTAGCTACTGCTACTGTCTTCATAGGCTACCTCCATAAAAGACTCCGTAATCGGCTTGTCTTCCCGGATTATCTGAACGAATATCCCGATAAGAAGCGCAAGGGGAAAGAAAACCAGCAGGACTTTTGGGTCGATTATTCCGAAAATGCCGGCATGTAAACCGGGAATTTATTCTTTGAATCTTTTGCTTACATTAGTTATTGTTATTCCGACTATTTTCCTGTTCCGTAATCTGAGGAACACACCCTTTTCCAGGATATCCGTATCAGTTGCATTCTGGGGTCTCTCCAGGCTTACATAAAGAACATCCGCTTCTTTGTCAAAATCAAACCACAGGTGTTTCGCTCCTGTTTTTCTGATATGAGGCAACGCTTTAAAAATTTCCTTTATTGTTGTTGCGGCTGTTGCCATATGATTCTCCTTTTTAAAAGTTTCCTGATCTTCGCAGTAAAAAATGCCGTTATGATAAAGCCATCATTATGTTTTTTTGATTCTTTGTAAATTACGAGCAAGGCTTTTCTTTTTGTTATAAGTTTCACGGCCCAGAGTTCATCTTCATCGCCTTCAAATACTCATGCAGGATCAGCAACAGTTTCTAAAACATCATAGTGTCACGTCAACCGTAAATTGACGGGTTGTTTAAATAGTCATTCCCGCAAGCGAAGCGCGTCGGGAATCCTTTATGAAGAAAGATTCCGGACAAGCCGGAATGACATCTTATACTTGACATGACAATAGTAATATCCTGCCATTTCATTATGGTTTTCCACAATATGACCCCACCTCTCACTTGTCAGGCGGATTTTAATATGATTAACCGATAATGTATGATTTATAACAACCTCCCGGATATTCAATAGGGACTGTGATCAAAAATCACCACATCCCCGGCAACAGGACTGCGGTATATTAATTTCCGTGCCTTTCACTCTATAAAATTACCATACCCCACATTCCTTTTTGCTCCGATACCGAAATCAAGCAATATCCGTTTGAAAAGCTCTTTTTTCTCACTGACCGATATTTTCAGCTCGTTATAGAGCACGGAATCTTTCAGTCTGAACTGGAATGTAAAGGCAACGCCGGGGGCAATCTTCAGAAAACGGATAGGTATGGGATTTTTAATATATTTTTGTGGGGTGTTATATAGTCCTCGGCGAAAATCCTGCCGTCCTGTGGCACGGAAGATATAAATGCATCGTAGAAGATGTTGCCTTTTTCAAAGAGGTTCTGCCAATTGTCAATTGTAATTTCAAACTTATTGTCAAGTAAGCCGTTTATATATTTTATCTTTTCCTGAATTATCTCCTTGTCTTCATTTTTAGGAAATACGCTCTTTAAAATACCTTTTACTGTTGAACCGGGGATAACAGGCATACCGGTGGTATGGTCAAAGTAGAATCCCATCTGAAAGTCAGATGAACTGTCCGACTCTCTTTCACCTGCAGGATGATTGTAACCGGAGCCTGTAATCAGGCCGGGATAGATTGTTGTGAGAGAAAAAGACTCTGTACCGGGTATGGCTCTCCAGAGCCATGTCATACATTTCAATTGCCCTGCTCCTGGGGTGTTACCTCAGTAAACCATACCTGTTGACAAAACGAATATAGGAGGCATGCAGTTCTTTTACATCTTGTGCGATGTTCTCAAAATCTTCTGTTTTTTTATTTTTGCCACTTTCATTTTTCTGAATAAACGCCCTTATCCTGCTGCTTAAGGATGCCACATCATCCGAAAACTTTAATATTGACGCCCTTTGTGCAAACAGTATAATTGCTATCTGGTAGTACATCCTCTCCATATGTCTTCTAAGGATTTCAGGAAAGGAGTTTTCAGGGTTTATTGCGTTGGTTATGCACATCAGGCTGTATCTTGTGATCCCGAAGAATGTCCCGGATTCAACCCATCTGTCATATGTATGGCTTTTTATCAACTCTCTCTTCATCCGCTCACTTGCACAGCCAATGTCTTTTCCATCAACAAATATAAATTTATACCATTCATTAGAAGAGTTATATGCCATCTCTTCGGCGCCATCTGTTTTCTTCTTTTCTTTCAGCCTGTTGCTACTGGAATCACTGCCAAACCAGCAGACAACAAACATCCTGTCATCTATAACCGGGATTGGGCTAAATCTTTTTGTGAACTCTTTTCCAAGTAATTTATTAATGTAGTCTGCAACTATCATATCTTTTTTACTCGACAGTAGCGAGTTCTGTCATTCCGGCTTGCCCGGAATCTATAACCCTTTGATTTTCCCGGATTCCCGACAAGCGGGAATGACAACTGCGTGGTCATGACGTTTTCTTTAGAATCAACCTGTTAAAAGAGAACTCGGTGCTCTTAAGTTTTTTAAAGAAATCTTTATATTCAAAATTTTCTATAGAATCAATATCTCCACACTTGAACTCTATCCTGTCAGCAAGAAATTTGTCCTTTACCACATCAATTTTTTCATCATCAGGCAAAAACTGCGGATATATCCTTCTGCCAAAGTCGTTTATCAAGTGGATGTCATGCATTTCAGGATAATGGTAATTCATTAATTCTATTGTAGAAATACCGATCCCCGTCTCAAAAAGTCTGATGGACAGATGTGCTATATTCATCATGAATTTTTGAGGCTCATCTTTGCTTCTGACATGAATTGTCATTGATGCGTCCCGCGTAACATCCCGATCTAAATAATAAGAGACGACATCATCTGAATCTTCGGCACAGTTCTGTCCGAATATTGCATCACGGACATATTGATGAAAATAAAAATATTCGCTATACTTCGCCGGATTAAATTCATCTTCAAAGGTTTTACAACGCCATCCAGCCTTGGAAAACGCCCTGTGCACATCTCTAATATCAGGGGACCGATCTTTATTTCCATTTTTAAGTCTAATCCTGAAAGGAAACATAAATATATGCCGGGATATTATCTTTTTTTCCATTTCTTTAATCATCTTCTTTTAATTTTTTTCAATCTTTGAGGTTGAGGCTATGATTTAGTGCTGGCTGGAAAAGCCCTTCAGGGAATTGATCATGATGCACAGGGCTGAAGCCCGGCCCTGTCTTTCCCTGAAACAAATTCCTGCTGCCCAACCATGTATGTCCGTTATTCTACTACTAAAAGTCCGATTTGACAATAGCTGGGGAAAAGAGGGTTCAGGGTTCAGTGGTTTAGGGTTATTGAAGTAACCCCCCTTAATCCCCCTTAACCCAATGGGGAAACCATACCTCACCTCTCAGGATAAGAGGGGTAGGGGGAGTTATTCAATCAATTATTCCACTTTAGTAGATAGATCCGCCACCTGCCGGCTAATCAATACAGGTCGGAATGAGTCCCTGTTCTTACAAGACAAAGCCCGCTTCCTTCTATGCGGTAAATAAGCAGCCGGTCAGGCTCAATGTGGCCATTCCATGCAATCCTTGATTCAACCTAAAACTTCACCTTCGGAGCTTCTTTTTCAGCCTCCGGGATTTCATAGTATTCAGCGCTTGATACACCTGCAAGTGTGGCAAAGAATCTGCCGAAGAAGGTTCTTATGTATGTATTCAATAACTGGACGGCTTCATTGTATCTCTTTCTTTCCACTGCAATCCTGTTCTCCGTTCCCTCAAGACTGTCCTGGAGTTTCAGGAATGATTCATTTGCCTTAAGCTGGGGATATGCCTCCCGTAACACAAGCAGTCTCGACAGGAACCCTTCAAGCCGGTTGGATGCCTGTATTTTATCTTTCGGTGATTTTGCCTGGAAATATTGTGTTCTTGCATTAGCTATGTTTTCAAAAAGTTCTTTTTCGTGTCCGGCATATCCTTTAACGGTTTCAACGAGATTCGGTATCAGATCGTACCTTCTCTTTAACTGGTTTTCCACCTGCGCCCAACTGGCCTTAACATTCTCGTCCATTGCAATAACCCTGTCATATCCGCTGCGAAACCAGCTGAAAGTCATAAAGCCGATCAGCAGAATAATTCCAACGACTATCAGAGCGATTTTTAAACCTTTTGACATGAAATTTCCTCCTCTTAAAGATCGTTATAAGTTAATCGTAAAACAATTAAATTAATGCTGATCGCTGAAAGCTGACGGCTGATTGCTGCTTTTTCACCATCCTCCACCAGCGCCGCCCCCGCCGAAGCCTCCTCCGCCACCGCCCCCGAAACTGCCGCCCCCGCCGAAGCCTCCGCCACTGCCCCAGCCGCTTCTTCTGCCGCCGCCCAGCATGTTCATCATCAATAAAAACAATAAGAGGCGGGGATGCTTAATAAACAGGTAAATCAGCCCGACAAAGAAGAGTATAGTAAAAACAGTGCCGAGCAGGGTCGGTTTTCTGCGCTTCGTTCTATTATAAGGATAAGCGGAACGGGTTCCCAACTTCGGCATCCCGGATATTTCTACTCCGGACTCAGCGGCAATTTTGTTTATAACAACTAATGTAGCTGCTGTTATTCCTTTAGAGTAGTCGCCTTTTTTGAAATAGGGCACAAGATATTGTCTTCCGATGCTTCCAACGAGACTGTCAGGGAGAATGCCCTCTAAACCATAGCCTATCTCGAACCTGTATTTTCTGTCCTGAATTGAGACAAGCAGCAGTACGCCGTTGTCTTTGCCTTTTTGTCCCAGCTTCCACTTATCATTAGCTATCCTGATTGACAGGTCCTGAATTGAATCGCCCTCCAGGCTTTTGATGGTAAGGATGACCATCTGGGCCGTGGTTTTTTGTTCGAGCTCCAGCAGATACCTGTTGAGGCCTGCCTCAACATTAGCGTCTATAATCCCGGCAAGGTCGACTACATGATTGTATGGTTTATCGGGAATCGCAATTTCAGCGGAAGCGCTGAATGCTATAAAGCAGAAAATTAAAAGGAGAAATAAAACAAAAGATTTATTCTTTAATCTCATCTATTATCTTTCCTATCTTTTCGGTAGCTGTATAGTAATCTTCAAATATTGTATTCAGCTCTTCAATCGAGAGACTGATCTTTCCATGCTTTACTTTAAGGATTTTCGTAAAGACCCCGGTGTCTGTATTTACTGCTTCAGATAATGCTGTTATGACTTCGCTCTGTCTTACAGGCGGTTCTTTGCCGAACAGGGAAATAATCCCCCGGAAGAGAGGAATATAACCTGCAATTGAACTTACAAATCCCTCAGTCAATATTTTCCTGTTGCCCTGTGAGGATATGTATCCCTGACGCAGCTGGATGAGTTTAGCCTTTAATTCCCTTTCACACTGGTGTCTCAGGTCCATCCTGTTAATCTCCAGGTTTTCGAGAATATCCTCCCCGAATACAGTCAAATGGATGAGCCTGAAATTCAGGAATTCGATCGGGAATACATCAAGTGATGTTTTTATATAATCAGGCGTCATAATCAGCGGCGCGGCCACCTTATGTTTGCCGTATTTTTTACCAAGCGGCGCAATTAATTCAAGAAACTTTAGATCCATTTTTTTCAATACGAAGATGGAATTTACATCGGATATCTTTTCGTTAAAATCATCCGTGACAGCAGTGCCGGTAACATGGATAGAATGTATTTTCTCCTGATATTTGACAAGTATCTCTTCCAGGAAGGGTTTTATCTTTTTTGCTGCAACAGGCTTAAGTTTTTCGAGGGTAAGATCAGGCATTTTTAAATCCTCCGGATAAAAAGTTTCTTTCAGGAACAAAGGTATCGTATCAGAAATAAGAGGTTAAGGCAATGGGTAAGGAATACGGCACACTTTAATCTTATTTCATATATAATTGTATAGTATGAGGCAGGCACAAAGGCGCAAAGTGGCAAAGGCACAAAGTGAAAGAAAAGGACAGGGACTTTTCTTATGTTTCTTTTAAACTTTGTGCCTGTGTGCCTTTGCCACTTTGCGCCTGAGCAGTTAAATAAAGAGGTGTCTGAATGAAATCAGAGGTTTTTTTCAGAAGTATAAATGAAGGAAGACAGACTGAATGTTTGAAGAAGTCTTTAAGGGAAATCGACCCCTTACTCTCCCAATTTCGCAAAGGCGCTTTTGTGGGTATCAAGATGACTGTGGGAGACGAAAAAAGCACGGGTTATATTAAGCCCGAATTAGTGAAGATTTTAGTGAATAATCTCAAAAGGCGCGGTGTCAAGCCCTTTGTTTTTGATACAAACGTGATTTACAAAGGCCGGAGGCAAAATGCGGTAGATCATTTAAATCTTGCATACCGCAAGGGCTTTACGCCGGGCAATATCGGGTGTCCTTATATTATTGCCGACAGCGTATTTGGAACCGACTCCCGGACGATAAAAGTGGATTTTAAAAATATCAGGGAGATCAGGGTGCCCTCTCTTGTAAAAGTTCTGGATGATTTAATAGTCTTATCCCATATTACAGGGCATATCATGTCAGGCTATGCGGGATCTATCAAGAATGTGGCTATGGGTATGGCTTCCCGCGCAGGGAAGCAGGTTCAGCATTCCTCGCTTAAGCCGGCTATCAATGCTGCAAACTGTACTCTCTGCGGATGCTGTATTGAAACATGTCCTGTCTCTGCAATATCGGAACACGGCCGGAAGGCATTCATTAATTCAGGAATCTGCATCGGATGCGGCGAGTGTATTGCATGTTGCAAGTTTAATGCCGTCAAGATTAACTGGCAGGAAGATACAAATATTTTTGCCGAGCGAATGGCTGAGTATGCCTGCGGCATTCTTTCGCAAATAAAGAGAAAGGTTTTTATCAATGTGGCATTTGATATTACTGAAGAATGTGACTGTATCTCAGGGGATGATCCCGTGATAATCGGGGACAAAGGGATTTTTGCTTCCGGAGATATCCTGGCTGTAGATAAGGCCTGCTATGATCTCTTGTCGGAGACAAAAGATAAATTTGCAAGGGGAGGTAAAATCACTACCCATCTGCATCAGTTTAAATATGCCTGGGAAATAGGGTTGGGAAGCCTGGATTATGAATTGGTCGGAGCTTTACCGGCAGGGTAATTTATGGTATATTTTTCCATAATGATTCTATACTGCCTGGGAGGAAAGTAAAATGGTAAATGATATTGACAAAGAACTATCAAAGAAGTACTGCCCCCGTTTCGGCATGATCTCGGTTGAAAAGGGATTTATAACGGTTGAACAGGCAAAAGAGGCATTAGCTGAACAGTTGGATGATAACCTTGCCAACAAACCCCACAGACTCATAGGAAGAATTTTTTTAGAAAAAGGGTGGATGACTCCCAAACAAATAGAAACAGTCCTGAATGAACTCTTCAAGCAGGAGAGACCCGGTGAGGAAATTTCATAAATAACTCTCCTTTGTCAGGGTGCAGGGTGCAGCAAAAACCAACCAGCATGGCTTTTCCACACATCTAAATCTTTTAAATTTCATTCTGCCCCCTGACAACTGCTCCCTGCACCCTGTGAACGCTTTTAATAATTATCTGCCAACACCTCGTAATAAGCCTGAGGGTGTTTGCATGCAGGGCACATGTCCGGAGCCTTGATGCCTTCATGGACATAACCGCAGTTTCTGCAGTGCCACTTTGTGCCTGCCTCTTTTTTGAAAACTGTTCCGTCCTGAATATTAGATGACAGTTTTCTGTATCTTGACTCGTGAAATTTTTCAACCCTGGCGATTTGTTTGAAGGATTCTGCGATTTCCGGAAAACCTTCATCCCTTGCGGTTTTTTCAAAATCAGCATAGAGGGTTGTCCATTCAAGGTTTTCACCGGCAGCAGCGTGGTCCAGATTTTCCTTTGTGCTTCCGGTTATGCCGGCCGGATAAGCTGCTGTGATTTCCAGATCCCCGCCTTCAAGATATTTAAAGAAAACCTTTGCATGTTCTTTTTCGTTTTCCGCTGTCTCAAGAAAAAAGGCTGCAATCTGTTCATATCCTTCCTTTTTTGCAGCACTCGCAGAATAGGTATACCTGTTTCGCGCCTGTGACTCGCCGGCAAATGCCTTTAAAAGGTTTTGTTCGGTTTTTGTTCCCCTGATGGATTTTGTCATTTTAACCTCCTGTCCGAATATTTATCCTGCGTTCTTAACTGTTGTTTAATGCCTGTTGGCATAGTCGTGTTTTTAAGTTGACATTATTCTATCAAATGTTAAAATTAATTTAAATCAATAATAACTGTTCAGGTGCAGAGTGGCAAAGGCACATAGGCACAAAGTTTTAAAAAAAGAAGCTGATCGGGTGCACAGTTATCAGTTCACGGTTCACAGTTTCTTAACGAATTATAGAAATTAACGTAATTACCAAATTGTTTTAGTAAAACGGATAGCCATATTTTTATATATTTCCTTCAACCGTTAACCGAGAACCGGCAACAGTGAATGGTTCCCCTTATTTATGAAAGGAGGATGGACTATGGGTTGTGGAACATGCGCTCCTAAAAAAACTAAAAAGCCTTCTAAATGTGCTCCCAAGAAAACAAAAAAGCCTGCCAAGTCAAAGAAGTAATTAGTGCTGAGAAGGGCCGGCTTAAAAGGCCGGCCCTTGTTTTCCGGCCTGAAGCATATGCCCTCCGGTTTTATCAGAGACAGGACTGTCAAGGTGTTTTGATTCAGCTTTTTCATGTGCATGTTTTTATGTACATGTTGTCAAGTTTTTCCCGATGTAGTACTCTAAATAACTACGTAAAAATCAGAAGGAGTTCAAGTTATGGCCCGTAAAAAAGTCTTCTACACAAAAAAGGCTCCGGAACCCAAAGGCCCGTACTCCCAGGCTGTAATTCATAGCGGATTGCTGTATATATCAGGACAGATACCGGTAGATCCTGAATCAGGGGAACTCCTCAGGGCGACTATTGAAGAGGAAACCGAGACGGTTCTTAACAATATAAAAATCATTGTAGAAGAAGCGGGCGCAAATATGGATCGTGTGTTAAAGGTCACCTGTTATCTCGCTGATATTGATGATTTTCCGAGAGTTAATAGCGTATATGAAAAATTTTTCCAGTATTTTCCGCCGGCAAGAAGCACAATTCAGGCAGGAAAACTCCCCCTGGATGTTCAGATTGAAATGGATGCAATAGTTGCCCTTCCGGTAAAAAGACAAAAATATTCGCGGAATCAGGAAAACCGGCGGCCGCAGGGCAAAAACAGGTAATATTGCGTTGTATTTAAATAATGATATCATCGGGCAGCGTTAAAAGAGTGGCAGTAACAATGGGAGAGCCCGGCGGGATCGGGCCTGAGGTAATTGTTAAGGCGCTGTCTTACGCTGAAGTACGGGACTATTGCAGACCCGTTGTTATAGGTGATGCCGGGGTTTTGAATCAGGCTGTCAAGCTTTCAGGTCTTCCACTTGAAATCAGATCAATTTCCAGCATATCCAATTCAAAGCCGGCACCTGGAATTATTGAAGTATTTAATATTAAATCCAGCCCGCCTTTTAAAAGAGGTATCCCTTCCGGAAAAGCGGGCAAGGCATTGGTTGATTATATTAAAAAAGCAGTGGAGCTGGCCAAAAGAAATGAGATAGATGCAATTGTTACTGCTCCAATATCAAAGGAGTCGCTTAAGCTGGCGGGTTATTCCTGGCCGGGGCATACCGAGTTATTGGCAGAGCTGACAAATACAAAAGACTTTGCAATGATGTTTACCAGTGAGAGGCTGAAGATAATTCTTTGTACGATTCATATGGCATTAAAAGATGTTCCGGGAAAAATTAACGAGAAACTTGTCTTAGAAACAATCAGGCTTGCAAGAATGGGAACTGATATGCTCGGAATCGAAAATCCGCGAATTGCTGCAGCAGGACTGAATCCCCATGCCGGAGAATCAGGGATTATGGGTAAAGAGGAACTCAGCGCCATAGCGCCTGCGGTTGAAAAGGCTAAAAAAGAAGGTATTAATGTTTCGGGACCGTTTCCGCCGGATGTTGTTTTTCATAAGGCGTATAACGGTGAATTTGATATAATTGTCTGCATGTATCACGACCAGGGTTTGATCCCCTTTAAAATGCTTGCGTTTGATACAGGGGTAAATGTTACAGTCGGACTGCCGGTAATCAGAACTTCGCCGGACCACGGTACGGCGTTTGACATTGCATGGAAAAATATGGCAAATCCCTCAAGCATGCTTGAAGCAATAAAACTTGCATCACAATTAGAGTTAAGAGTTAAGAGTTATGAGTTATGAATATAGTTCTGGCGTCAAGAAATAAAAAGAAGGTTGAGGAGTTGAGGAAGATAATGGAGACGGATGTACTCCCGGGAACAGGGCTCTCTGTTAATATCCTTACGCCTGATAATTTTCCGGAATGTGAGGAGGTGGAAGAGGATGGCGACACATTTGAGGCAAATGCCCTGAAAAAAGCAGTATATACATCAAAGTGTACCGGTATGACAGCTATTGCCGATGATTCAGGGCTTGAGGTAGATGCGCTGAATGGAGCTCCCGGAGTTTTGTCTGCGAGGTATGCAGGAGAATCCGCGGATGACATCGCCAATCTTGAAAAACTCTTAAATGAAATGAAAGGTGTTCCGCCTGAAAAAAGGAGCGCAAGGTTTGTCTGCTGTATAGCCCTGGCGTCCGGCGATGATGTTAAGACTTTTTTCGGATCCGTAGAGGGCAGCATCGGCATGGCCCCCAAAGGTAAAAAAGGCTTTGGATATGATCCTGTTTTTTATCCAGAGGGTTATGACAGAACATTTGCAGAGATGAGTGATGACGAAAAGAATGCCTTAAGCCATAGAGGCAAGGCATTAAGAAAACTGCAGGAATATCTATCGGAGAAATTGAATAAGGGAGGTCAATGAATGGATATTGATATCAGCATCAATGGAGAATCTTTATCTCTGAATATTGAAAATCCGCACAGGTTTGATGTGGCCCGGGTAACAGAAGATATTATCGGCTTCGGTAAAAAGTTTGGCGTTGATCTTGCCCCGCTCGATATGGAAAAACTTATTCCAAGAATGATCAGGGGAGTTGCAGGCTGTGAAGGCGGATGTCCTGCTGATGCCCAGCGCCTTGTAAGAGAAGGATTCGGCAGTTTCAGTCTTTCATATGTAGAGGGAGGGATATTAACAGCGGTCCATACCCTTCAAAACGGCAATCCTGTTGAAGTTAAAGTATTCCCGGATTTTGATTGAGCATAATAAATTCCTGATGATAATCGGCATACCAAAAGAGATAAAAGAACATGAATACAGGGTCGGGATGGCGCCGGCCGGTGTAAGAGAACTTGTTAAAGAGGGGCACCGGATAATAGTTGAGAGATCAGCCGGCAGCGGAAGCGGTTTTTCTGATGAGGATTATCAACAGGCCGGGGCAGGGATAGCGGATAAAGTCCGGTTATTCAGGGACTCTGAATTGATTGTAAAAGTAAAAGAGCCCCTTCCCCCGGAATACGGCCTGTTTCAGGAAGGACAGGCAGTATTTACTTTTCTTCACCTTGCTTCCGCCCCTGAACTTGTAAAAATGTTATTGAAAAGAAATATCACAGGCCTTGCTTATGAGACTCTTGAATTAAACGGAGCTCTCCCGCTCCTCAGACCTATGAGCGAGATTGCAGGTAAAATGGCGCCTGTTATGGCTGCATATTATTTGCAGAAAATACATGGGGGAGAGGGGATACTTGTAACCGGCGCAGGCGGTGTTTCTCCTGCACGGGTACTTATTTTAGGGGCAGGCACTGTAGGTATGAGCGCTTTACAGGTTGCCTGCGGCATGGGTGCAGACGTTACTGTCATAAACAGGGGAGAAGAGAAACTCCGCCAAATAGACAAAATATATGAGGGGAAGGTAAAAACCGTAATCTCAACTCCGGAAAATATAGAGGCAGAGGCAGTGAACGCAGATGTGCTGATAGGCGCTGTCTTAATAACCGGAGCCAGGGCGCCGAAACTGGTCTCGAGAGAGCTCGTATCAGGAATGAAAAAAGGCTCTGTAATTGTTGATGTTTCTGTTGACCAGGGAGGATGTGTAGAGACTACAAAGCCGACTACTCACACTAATCCTGTATATTCAGTTGACGGTGTTATACATTATACTGTTGCTAACATGCCGGGTGCATATCCGAGAACTTCCACATTGGCGCTTACAAACAGGACGATTGAATATATTAAGATGCTCGCAAAAATCGGCATAAAGAATGTTGCAGAGAACACTCCTTTAAAAACTGCACTGAATACGTATAAAGGTAAAATAATGCATAGTGCAGTTGCTGATTCGTTTCAGGAAAATCGTTGATAATTGGAGTCTGTGTATAAACTCAACAATAGAGCCGTCATTCCCGCGATCTGTTGGGCGGGAATCCAGTTTTTTCAATGAGTTCTGGATACCCGATTAAAGACTTCGGGCATGACAAAAATAAATAATGGAGGAATAAACATTTGAAAAAAATCGCTCTTCTGATTGTTGCCTTAATTGTTTTTCTTATCGGAGGTGATGTTGATGCAGACAGTTTTGAAGTTGGGGTGCACAGCGGTTACGGCGTTATCAAATATGAGGAGGATACCGATGCCTTTGGAACCGAAATTGAGTCGGAAACATCTCTTGACACAATTCTCTTAGGTGTCTCGGGGGAGTATTCTTTTGCCGGGCTGAAAAACTTTTTTGCCGCATTCACGACCGACTGGGCGCTTGGATTAAAGGATGTAGAGAAATGGAGAGAAGATAACATAGAGAAGCAAACAAATGATATAAGTATTTTTGGTCAATTCTACGACATCAGTCTGGGTTACAGAAACAGTCTTAATAATTTTTACTACAGGCTTTATGTATCAGGAGGATGGGACGGTCTGCATTTCAGGAGAAAAAATTTTGTCGTAAACGGCGTTGCTCTGTCTACTGCTACAATTACCGAGGATTTCAGTTTGTGGAAAACCGCCGGAGGTCTTGGTCTCGGGTATAAGCCCGGCAAATGGGCCATTGATGGAAGGGCTGCTTTTGCTTATTATTTTGACGGTGATGTGAGAAACAGCAATAACGAAGGAATGTGGTTTGACACTAACGGCACCTGTCTGGATATAGGTGTCGGCGTAGCGCGTGAAATTACAAGAAATATCAATCTTTCTTTAGGCGGCAGTTATAAACTTGTTAAGCTTGATGAGAGTGAAATAAAGCCGGATATGACACAAAGCGGCAAAATAATAGATACTGTTTTCCCCTGGAGCAAGACCCTGGTTATGGTTGGGGTCGTTAATCTGACATATGCGTTTTAGCCCCCCCTTATTGCACAAACTTTTTATCCCTCTTTTGTATCAAATCAATTGCAAAAATCTAACTGCTCAGGACTCTCCTTTGGAAAAGGGCGATCAAGGGGGGAATTATAGACCTGAGTAGTGACCCGAAAATTTGACAATCTTGTTTTATAGCGCATATTATTATGAATAATTAACGGGCAATAATAATATGTATGAAGAATACTGGAGATTACAGCAGAAGCCATTTGAGAATACACCGGACCCGCATTTTTTCTACTACTCACGGAAACACGAAGAAGCGCTCTCAAGAATGCTTTATGCTATCAGGGAAAGAAAAGGGGCGGCAATCTTAACCGGTGAACCCGGTTGTGGAAAAACCCTTTTAAGCAGGGTTCTTCTGAAAGAGCTCAACACTGAACAATACCAACTGGCCTTTATTTTTAATCCCAGGCTGTCGCCTCTGAACCTTATGAAAGAGATTGTCTATCAATTGGACAGCAGGATATCATCTTCATCCAAAATCAATCTCCTGCATTATTTCAATGAGATTCTATACGCAAACAGAAATAATAATAAAGGTACGGTTATAGTTATAGATGAAGCCCAGACCATAGGCCATAAAAACAGTTTTGAAGAACTGAGGCTCCTTTTGAATTTTCAGTTAAATGATGATTTCCTCCTTACCCTTATACTGCTGGGCCAACCCGAGCTGAAAGAGAAAATAGATAATTTGCCTCAGTTTAAACAGAGGTTTGCCGTAAGGTATCATCTCGGCGCTCTTACGGAGGATGAGACAGGGCGCTATATCCGGCACCGTTTAAAGATGGCAGGCTCGCAGCAGGAGATATTTTCAGAAGATGTACATATGGAGATTTACCGTTATTCCGCAGGCACACCGCGAAGGATAAACAATATATGTGATATGGCCCTGCTGGTAGGTTCTGCAGAAGGCCTGGATAAAGTTAACAGGGGTGTAATAAGGGAAGTTGCTGAAGACCTCGAAGAGATCCCTGTTGGGTCTGCCCAAATAAGAGGATAGGGGAAGATAGCGAGTGGTCAATATATCAGATATCTTAAAAGGAGTTAAGAAAGAGGAGTCCCTCCAACAGCGCCGGCCGGCGAAAGTTAAAAAACAGGAAGTCCCCGGGGAACCGGGCAGATCCGGAGTCAGGATTGCTCCGGTAGTAATGGAGAGAGGCAGGGTATTAAATAAGGAAGAATGCGCAGAAATTTACAGAGAGGCAATATCTCTGCTGAAAGAGATAAAAGAAAAGGCATTAAATAATGATGTACTTGAATGTAAGTCGATCATATCCTGTGTAGACAGGTTAGTTGAACAATTGATCATGGATAATGAGTCTTTGCTGGAATTAACTACAGGCTCAATACAGCATGATTTCTACAGCCATGAAGTAAATGTCTGTATCTTATCTATAAAAACAGGTATAGGGCTTGGGTATGATAAAGCTGAATTAATGGAGTTAGGGAGCTCGGCTATTTTGCATGATATGGGAATGATAAAATATATGGATTTAGCCAACCGGCCGGGGAAATTAACCGCCGAAGAATTTAATGAAATCAAAAATCATCCGGAAACCGGTTCGGATATTCTGGAAAGAGCAAGGGAACTGCCTGAAATAGCTGTCCGGGTTGCGCTTCAGGAACATGAACGCATGGATGGTTCAGGTTATCCTCACGGGCTAAAGGGAGAAGCCGTTCATAAATATGCCGCAATAGTGGGCCTGGCAGACAGCTATGAAGCCATGACCCATTCACGGCCGTATCGTGACAAGTATATGTCCATGGACGCGATACGGGAATTATCAAAGGCAAAGAAGGCTTTTGAATATAAATTGATAAAGATTTTGCTGGAAGTAATAGGCGCTTACCCTATGGGAAGCCTTGTCAGGTTAAACACTAAAGAGAGAGGCAGGGTTGCCAAAATTAACCGGGGGTTTCCTACGCGTCCTGTAATTAATATAATGTATGACCGTGATAACCGGAAATTGAAAGATAAGAGGGTTGTAGATTTAAGGAAACAGCAGGCTGTTTATATTGAAAAGGTTTTACAGGAATGAGGGAAGAGATGGGAACAGGAGAAAAAGAGATGCCTGTAGCCAATCCGTTAATAGTACTTCGGGAGGAATTTGATGACTGGGCAATCCTTTTTGACCCTGATGCCGGGGATGCTTTCGGTCTTAATCCTGTAGGTGTACTCATTTGGAAGCTGCTTGACGGATCACATACGATGGAAGACATTTTTGAAAAGCTGCGGGAGAGCTGTGAGAACATACCCGATGAGGCTGAGGATGATCTTAAGGATTTTATCCGGAGTTTAACCGAACGGGGGTTGGCCGGTTACGAGGTTAAAAAGGGGTAACATTTTATGAGGGTAATGAGTACCCCGAGGTCTCTTGATCTGGACATTACAAACCGCTGTAATCTGCGCTGCAAATACTGCAGCCATTTTACAAGCGCCGGGGATACAGGCCATGATCTTCCTATGGAAGAATGGCTTAAATTCTTTGAGGAATTAAATCGCTGCGGGGTGATGAATGTCTGTATTCAGGGAGGCGAGCCTTTTTACCGGAAGGATTTGCGTGAGCTCATCAAAGGGATAGTTCACAACCGGATGCGATTCAGTATCCTGAGCAATGGGACATTGATTACTGATGAGATGGCGGCATTTCTGGCTTCCACCGGACGATGTAACACAGTGCAGGTATCAATCGACAGCTCAATTCCAATGGCGCACGATGCCTTCAGGGGTAAAGGTAATTTCTCCAGGGCCATGGAGGGGATTGAGCATCTGAGAAAGCACGGTGTTTCTGTGTCTGTGCGTGTTACCATTCATAGACAGAATGTAAATGATCTTGAGGGTGTAGCAAGGTTGTTACTGGAGTCTCTCGGCCTCCCGTCTTTTTCGACCAACGCTGCCTCTTTTATGGGACTTTGCCGGAGAAATGCCGAAGAGGTCCAGCTTACTGTTTCAGAGCGTACCCTTGCCATGAAGACCCTTTTGAAGCTTAACAAAAAATACAAGGGACGCATCAGCGCTAACGCAGGTCCTTTGGCTGAGGCGAAAAACTGGTTGATAATGGAACAAGCCCGTCGTGAAGGGAAGAAAGGCATTCCCGGGAGGGGTTATCTCACCGGTTGCGGCGGACCGGGGAATAAGATGGCGGTGCGCGCTGACGGTGCCATGGTCCCATGCATTCAGTTGGGCCATATGGAACTGGGTTGTATCAGGAATGATAATCTCAGAGAGGTCTGGCAGGATCATCCGGAGCTGGAGCGGCTGAGGGAGCGGCGCAGTATTCCCCTGAGTGATTTTGAGTTTTGCAGGGGGTGTGATTACATCCCTTATTGTGCGGGCAATTGTCCTGCATTGGCTTACACGACTTTGGGCAAGGAGAATCATCCCAGTCCGGATGCCTGTCTGAGAAGGTTTCTTGAAGATGGCGGGAGGCTTCCTGAGGAGAGTTTTTAGACGGGATTAACAGGATAAATCAGGATAACTATACAGAGCGTCATAAATTATTGCGCATGTTGTGTCATTCCCGCTTGTCGGGAATCTTTCTTCCAGGAAGGATGCCGGACAAGCCGGCATGACAGACTTTGGGAGAATTTCATATTATGCGAAATTTTATAAGTCGTCATGTATAAAAGAATAAAAAATGAATGACCGTAAATTTTCTCTGAATCAGATTTACTTTTATCTGACTGAGGGGTGTAACCTTCGCTGCCGTCATTGCTGGATTGACCCGGGATACCAGGGCGGGAGCAGTTCTTACCCTTCTCTTTCTCCGGAGCTTTTCCGCTCCATAATCAGGCAGGCAAAGCCCCTGGGGCTTTCCGGGGTCAAGTTAACCGGAGGTGAACCGCTTCTGCATCCTCAGATTCATGAAATCCTTGATGAGATTCGGGCCAATGACCTCCGGCTCATCGTAGAGACCAATGGTCTTCTTTGCACGGAAGGTCTGGCGCTCAAGATGGCTGCGTGTAAGAATCCCTTTGTATCGGTGAGTCTGGATGCAGCGGATGCTGAAACCCATGAGTGGATGCGCGGGGTTTCGGGTTGTTTTGAGGCAGCCGGGGAGGGCATTCGAAATCTGGTAAATGCCGGCTTCAGACCTCAGGTCATTATGACTATCATGTCGCGTAATAAAGATCAGATGAAGTCAGTGGTACACCTTGCTGAATCGCTTGGCTGCGGTTCTGTCAAATTCAATATCCTTCAGCCCACTGCGCGAGGCGAAAAGATGCATGATGCAGGGCAGACCCTCGATATTGAAGAGCTTGTGGAATTAGGAGAATGGGTGGAAAAGGTTCTTTCTCCTTTGACAAAACTGCGTCTTCACTACTCCCATCCGCTCGCCTTCCGCCCCCTTTCCAGGATGTTCGGCAATAATGGAGGTGGGTGTGGTATCTGCGGGATCCGCGGCATTCTCGGGGTTCTGGCTGACGGCTCTTATGCCATGTGTGGCATTGGAGAGACAGTGCCCGAGCTTGTCTTTGGTCATGCGGCAGCAGATCGCCTAAAGGATATCTGGGACGACAGCCCTGTTCTTAAGGAACTCCGGGAGGGACTTCCCGGCCGACTTGAGGGTATTTGCGGGGAATGTCTTATGAAGAGCCGCTGTCTCGGAAGTTGTGTTGCCCAGAATTATTACCTGAGCAAGTCTCTCTGGGCGCCATTCTGGTTCTGCGAGGAGATAAACCGCAAGGGTCTCTTTCCCGAGACTCGTTTGACAAGGAAAAGTTGAGGGATGATTTTGCTTATATGGAGGAGATAATATGAAATATGAAAAGCCTTGCTTGGTAGTATTATCAGGCAAAGAGGAATGGTCGGCTGAGGGGGCGGACTGTCTGAGCGGTAGCGCTGCCAGTAATAACTGTCAGGCAGGGGGTACTGCCAGCGCTGACTGTATAACAAACGGCACGAGTGCCACTGCAGGTGTGTGTGAGTCTGTTGGAATTACTGCTGCAAGTTATGAATAATGAGGCGTTGGAAGCCAAGTTACTGTGGCAAGTAATGGGAAATCTTGGGTTGCTTGATGATTGAACATGATCGGCGCGCTCAAAAACCGGGGATAGCAGACAAAATGACCAAAACTGCATACATGTTAAAACTGGGCAACGGCAGTGGCCGGCTTATCAAATCCACCCCTGATACTATATCGTGGGTGGAGAAGTTTGCTGCTACTTTGCCTGAAAATATATGGCGAAGAATCTTCCAAAACAGATATTATTGGCGTGCAGAAAGTCGCAGTTTCCTGAGCAAACCGCCCTTTTTAACCGGCAAAGAGATAGAAGATTTTTCCTTTATTTTTAAATATCACAGATGATATACTTTGTACATCAGATAATCACAGACAGGGGGTGAAGGATGATAAAAGCAGAGGTAATACGCTCTCTTGAGAGGGAAAAGGAAACGTGCATCTTTGCCATAGACCACCTGGAAAGCTTATGTAAAGAGTTTGAGGAACAGTATCACTGGACAACTGATGAGTTTCTTCAAAGATTTGACAATGGTTTGGCAGGGGATGATGAGGTTTTTTTTAAATGGTATGCCGTGGCTCAGGGATTAGCCGACTGGAAATCCACAAAAAGGGCATTAGAAGAGGTTCTTGTTGGTTAGCCGATACGCCGCGGATATTGAACTTGCACTGACAAAATCCCCTGTAGTAATCAGCCATCAATTCCAATTAACCCTGACCAGTTCAACAACAGGTTACATTGAGGTTCTCGTGTTATTTCAAAACGGCTCTAAACTTTCTGTTTTTGAGTTTCTAAGATATAGTAATACGGCAGTCAGCAGAGAAAAGTACAGGTATCAATTTATGAACTCCAAAGATCAGGAGATATTTCGATACGATAATGCCCCCCATCACAAATCTGTTTCTTCTTTTCCTCACCATAAACACATAGAAAACAAAGTATACGACTCAATAGCGCCCTCTCTGACAGAGGTGCTAAAAGAAGCAGAATGCCAAATCCTCGGGCTTCCATTGAAATAGGGTTAAGATATAAATGATGACCAAACCCGCCTACATGTTAAAACTGGGCAACGGCAGTGGCCGGCTCATCAAGTCCACCCTTGATACTATATCGTGGGTGGAGAAGTTTGCCGCGATTATGGAACTGAAGGCTAATGGACGGGACAGGCGCAGCAATTGTCCGGGGATTTTTTTCGTCCGGAGGGGGGCGGGAAAAGACGGGTTTCCGGAGATAGATGAGAACTTTCCGGAAAGCGGGTGGAAGTCTCATGATTTCCGGGCACTCCGGTTCTGGTCCCACCGGACAGTGTCCGACATCATCTGTGAAATCGGGGATGAGTGCAGTCACGAATTAGATATCGTAAGGATGTGGACATCACTGTATATCATCTATTTACAAATGATGGACTCAGGAGGGCTTCCGGTTCATGCAGCGCTTATTGAGATAGACGGGAAGGGTATTTTAATAGCCGGTCCGGGAGGTTCCGGGAAATCTACCTTATGCCGGCGACTTCCCCGTTCGTGGCATGCCCTGAGCGATGATCAGAGCCTCATTGTCCGAGATGATCGCAAAGGCTATCTGGCCCATCCCATTCCCACATGGAGTGATTATCTCTGGCAGCAGTCGGAGCGGAGATGGAATGTTGAGCGATGCGCTCCTCTCACTGCAATATTTTTTATAGAACAGGCAGAATCCGAGGAAGCAGTTCCCATAGGTCAGGGACAGGCTGCGGTATTTATCAATCGTTCATCTACAGAAGTGTGTCGTCCTATCTGGAGGAATCTGAACGCTGAGGAAGAGGGCGAGATTAAGAAGAAAATTTTTGACAATGCCTGCAAATTGGCAAGAGCTGTTCCTGCATATATCCTTCGCTTAAGTCGTGACGGACGGTTCAGGGATGAGATTGAGAAGGTTCTTTAGTATGAGCGGTGATACCTGTAAAACCATAGTCTGCGTAGGGTCAAGCATGAACCCTGCTCTGAAGGCTTCTGATATACTCCATGTATTACCTTGCAATGGAAAAAAAATTCAATGTGGAGATGTGATTGTTTTCCCCTCTCCTGAGAGCAACCGAATGGTTGTCCACCGGGTTATCTCTGTTGATGCTACAGGGATCAGAACCCAGGGGGACAGAAGTAGATATATTGACCCGTGGATTCTCAGACCTGAGAGCATTGTCGGGCGTGTTATCCGGGCGCAGCGGGGAAACAGGCAGCGGTTGATTTACGGGGGGGTGAGGGGCCGGTTATACTCATCGGGAATCAGGGCCATCCGTATGATAGATTTAAAAATATCCTCTTTGCTCCACCCCCTCTATCACAGGCTGGCTCAAACACACGTCCTCAGACGATGGCTTCCCGCATGGATGCAAACCCGCGTTCTTTGTTTTGACCGGCCTGCCGGAACGGAATTTCATTTGATTATGGGACGGCGTGTAATCGGCAGGCTGATGCCCGGCAGGAGCCAATGGGCAATCCAACGGCCTTTCCGGTTGTTTGTAAACGAGGCATCCCTCCCTTCAGCCTCCAGGACACCAGGCCACAGGTGAATATGCGAAAGGAAGACAGGCTGATTTTTCTTTTTTCCCGGCTTAATCCGGATAAGTATGAGATAAGCCGGATAGAGGAATTATTAAAAACCCGTCCGGACTGGGATTATATTCTTGAAAAGTCCTGGAATGAAGGGGTTTCCTGTCTGGTCTATTATCATTTAAACAACTCTGAATTCAAGGCCTATGTCCCCTCCCAATATTTAGAGCAATTAAGAAATTACTATCACAGAAACTCTGCCAGAAATATGATAATCAGCGGGGAGACAAAAAAGATACTTAAAATCTTTAATGAAGAAAATATAAAGGCGATTGTCCTTAAAGGAATTTTTCTGGCTGAAAATATTTATAAAAATATCGCCTTTAGGCCGATAGGAGATATTGATATTCTTGTAAGGAAAGATGATCTTTCTGAAGTCGATAAAATCCTGAAGAGCTCAGGATTTCTTGCAACCACAAACCACCGGGATGCTCTGAGTATTGCTCCGCCTTCCCCTGTAAATTCACTTGTTTATCTAAAAAAAACCCCCGGCGCTGTGGTCCATCTTCACTGGCATCTTATTAATACCACCTGGCCATTGGATTCTCTTGTAAATAAAATTGATATGGAAAGAATCTGGTCATGTGCCCGGGCAACGAGGATAGGTGGAATTGAGGCATTGACTTTAGCTCCGGAGCATCTTTTGATTTATTTATCCCAGCACAGCCTTACTCACTCCTTTGACAGGCTGATTTTACTTGCCGACATTTTAGAAACCTTAAGACACTATAAAGAGAGGCTTGACTATGAGTTAGTTGTCGGGGAGGCAGAAAGATTTAATTTATCCCCGGTCTTGTTTTATTCCCTCTCTTTTGCCTCTAACTTGTTGAATTTTGAAATCCCCGAACTGGAAAGATTAAAACCCGCCGGGTTCAGCCTTTCAGACAGGATATTTTCCCTCTTTATGCGTAAAGGTGTAAGACATTATTGGCTGTCTTATCTTATTTATCTTTCCATGGAGAAAGGTTTCTTCAGTAAATTAAGTTTTATGGGCAGGACACTTTTCCCCTCGCCTTATGTAATGGGGCATAATTTTGCTCTTCCTTTGTCTAACATAAATGCTTTTCATTATTACCGGAGAATAGTCAGAAATTTTTTTTAATACTGAACAAGACTTCCATGCCGGCGGGCTTTTTTGAGGGCATATTTAAATGAGAAAAGGCTTAAAGGAAGGAGTAAGATAGAAAATAGCAGCAGAAATCCTGTCTCCTTTGTGAGTTGTGTGAGGGAGTAATTCTTATAAACCGCCAGCTGAATGGCCCTGATAGCATAAGTGATAGGGAAAAATTTCGCCAGAAATTGCAGCCATACCGGCAGGACGGTAATGGGGAAATAAACTCCTCCGATTAGCCCCTCAAGACTGCTTATTACCCAGCCCACAGGATTCCCGCGTTTAAATACTATAATGAAACTTGCCGAAAGTATCCCCAGGCTGCTGAAAGAGAGAATAGTCAGAATCAATATCACAAAGGTGGATAATATATTTATATTGTCAAAGCTGATCTTGAATAAATATTTACCCGCCATAAGATAGATGACCATATTCAGGGTTGCAAAGAGCAGATTCCAGAGGGACATGGAGAATAAAATAGTCGAAATCTTTGTGGGAGTCATGAGCAGGGCTTCGAGTGTTCCCTGTACTTGTTCAGAGCGGATCCTGCCGGAGAAAGATCCTAACCCCACCCCTACATAACTGAAAAAGGCCGTGCTCAGAAGCACATATGAGAAGTAATTTACTCCGAATTCTTCCAGATATCCGACCATTCTGCTGCCGAAGAGCTTATCAATGAAATAATAACTCAGGATACTTGTCAGAACAGAAAAAATCCTGAATATAAAAGAGAGCTTATAGCTGGATTCGGCCAGAAAATCTTTTTTTACAAAAGCCAATGGTTTTTTCAACATAAAAACTGCTCCGCCATAAAGTCACTAAGGGCCAAATTATTTTGTAATAGTTCACAGGGTATTATTAAGATATCCGATAAAGAAGCCAGGAGTCAGAATCCAGAATCCAGAATTGCTTTGGAACTTGAAACTGTTTAGTTTTTTCTCTTTTTCTTCTGACTCCTGACTTCTGACTTCTGACTTCTTGTCAAGCTTTCCCCTTCAGTCAATTTTACAAATATCTCACCCAGTGACGCAGTTTGATTATTTATCTTTTTTCGCAGTTCATCCAGTGTCCCCATGGCATAAAGCCTCCCTTTATGCAGTATCATAAATATGTCACAAAAATGCATGGCCTCATCCATGTTGTGGGAGGTGAAGACAACCGTCTTTCCTTTTTCCAGGACCAGGTTCTCTTTTATGAAATTCCTGAAATTCAGGGATGTTGTGTAATCCAGACTTCTGGTCGGTTCATCTAAAAGCAGAAGCCCCGGATCATTGAGCAGCCCTCTCATTAAGGCGAATTTCTGTTTCATTCCAGTGGAGTAAGAATCAAAGCGGTTGTCCTGGTAATCTATCTCAAAGAGGTCAAACAATTCTTCAATTTTGTTTCCCGGATTTTCCAGATCATACATAAGCGCGAAAAATTCAAGATTCTGCCTCCCGGTAAGCCGCCAGTAAAAGCTCCTCTCCTGTGAGGAGACCAACCCGATAAGGGATTTGATTTTGTTGTCATCAATGCCGACGCTCCAGCCGTTTATAAGCACGCTGCCTTTATCCGGGAGTATGAGGGTAGCTAATATCTTTAAAAGGGTGGTCTTTCCCGCTCCGTTAGGCCCGAGAACACCAAGTATCTTTCCCTTCTTAAGGGAAAATGAAACATCCTCAAGCGCCCTGGTCTGCCTTCTGTGCCTGAAATCAAGCCCGATCAATTTTCTGAAAGAGAGAGGAGGGATAAAATCCTTGCTCAGTCCATCTACTTCTAATATATATTTCACTTGATTAATTTGTTCCGTTTCTTGATAATATACCATGAAATAAAAGCTTAAGTAGCTATTATACAATAATAATCGCTCAATTTTAGGTTAGAATGAATCACTTCAAAATTGTAGGGGGAGAAGTGGAAAATTTCAAAGAAAATATTACAAACCCCGTTAAGAAGTTCGCCCCGTTCAGAGATAAATCTCTAATTGGATTTGGATGTAGACTCCCTTCCAATTGGGCAATGATTGTCCTTCCCGTTTTTTTGTTAATAACAACATTATTTGTAACTCAAACACTTGCCGGTGATGCAGAGGAAGCAAAAGCGAAAACAGCCACTATCGTCAAGGGGGAATCCGGGTTTCCGGACTATACCATTGATATGGGAGATGTGCTGTATATATCTGTGTGGGAAGAAGCCGATCTCAGACAGGAGGTAATTGTTCGTCCTGATGGAAAAATATCTTTTCCTTTAGCCGGAGAAGTGCCTGCTTTCTGTTTGACCTTTGATCAATTGAGGGAGGAACTCAGCAAGAGACTCAGCGAATATATCAGGTACCCTATAGTTTCCATCTCACTTAGAAAGATGGGAGGTAAAAAGGTCATTGTTTTAGGGGAAGTAAATGAGCCGGGGGTTTACTCTGTTAGTGGAAAAAGAACCGTATTAGAGTCTATTGCCCTGGCAAATGGCTTTACGCCGCATGCCGTTCCCTCCAGCGTTATACTTGTCAGGGGTGGACTTCAGACCCCTGAAGGTATGAGGCTTGACTTAAGCCGCGCCATAAATAAAACCGACATGAGTCAAAATATTACCCTGCAATCAGAGGATATGGTTTACGTTCCCAAGAAATTCATTGCAGATGTGAATTATTATGTTGACCAGATACTTTCTCCTATAGCCAAGGGGGTTTGGACATTGCATGGGTTGGAGACCCTGGATTAAGGGAGGAGCTTATTGCCGCAATATGAATTAAATTTAAGGGATTATTTAAGGATTTTTCACAAGAGGAAATTTACCATAATTATAACCTTTCTTCTTGTAACTATTGGCAGTGCATTCCTTTCTACCCAGCCTCCCCTGATATACAAAGCTTCCACTACAGTCAAAATAGAAGAGCGCAAGACCATAGCCGGATTGCTTACAGAGTGGATTATAAGTAGTCCCGGCAATGTAATGGAATCGCAGACCAGGATAATCAGGGGATTTCCAATTATGAAAAAGGTGGCCTTGCGTCTGAGAATAATAAATGATAAGACTCCCACCCCGGAGATTCACAAAGTAGTAAATAACTTACAGAACAGCATAGAAACCGAGAGAATCGAACGAACTAATATTATCAGAATCACTGCCTCTGCAAGCAGCGCCAAAGAGGCAAGGGATTTAGCCGAGGCTGCAGCTTCTGTTTATGTGGAAGAAAACTTATTGGAAAAGACCAGGCAGGCCCGCAGCGCCCGCCGGTTTATTGAAGAGCAATTATCAATATTAGGAAGCAGGCTGGAAAAGGCAGAAGATCGTCTGAGCAAATTTGAAGAAAAAATGGACAAAGCGGATGAAATTAAAAAAGTTAATGAAACAGATGAAGTAATGAATATGAGGTTGCTCGAACCGATTCAGAAAAAATTAGTAGATTTAAAATTTGAATTAGTTGCCCTCCTTCAGAGATATACTGATAAACATCCCCGGATAGTGCGGCTTAAGAAAGAGATAAAAAATCTGGAAACGAAGCATGAAAAGCAGGTTAAGGATTTAGAGGCAAAACAGGAAAAACAGATCAAAGATTTAAAGGCGCAGCAGGAGAAACAAAGCAAAGATTTAGAGGCGCGAAGGAAAAGTCTTTCCGAACAAAAGCTGGAATATGGCAGATTAGCTCGTGAGGTTGAAGTCAACAAAAAACTCTTCATGATGTTTAAGGAAAAACTTGAGGAGGCGCGTATTACAGAGGCGCAGAAAGTTGGAGATATTTCCATAGTTGACCCTGCAGTTATGCCCGCCTCACCTATAGATACACAGGGGAAAATGAATGTGTTTATAGGGGGGATAATGGGATTGTTGCTGGGTATTGCCCTTGCTTTTGTATTTGAAGCACTGGATACCTCTCTCGGGACTATTGAAGATATAGAAAATGTAGTCAAATTGCCGGTTTTGGGAGTGGTTCCTTCTGCACGGAGCGAACTTAATAAAAAAGAAGTTAAATACAGGGAGAAAATTTCACACATCAGCAGGAAAAAGGCTGAGGAGGCATATATGCGATTGATTGTCCATCATCAGCCCAAATCTTCTGTAGCTGAAGCCTGTCGTAATATTCGGACCAATCTTAAACTTGGCCCGTCTAAAAAGACAATTCTCCTGACCAGCGCAGGGCCAGAGGAGGGCAAGACCACACTTATGACAAATCTGGGTTTAGCTGTGGCTCAGACAGGCGCAAAAACACTTCTGGTTTCTTCTGACTTAAGACGACCGGTAATTGCCAGGACATTCGGCACAAAGAAAAAGCCGGGACTGACTGAACTTATATCAGGATCTGTAAGCCTGGAAGATGCCCTCAGGAATATATCGGATTTTATATTGGGAGATATGGGACTCGACGAAATAACAAAAAAGCCTCCCGGAATTGAAAATATATGGATTCTTCCCAGCGGAGATTTGCCTGTTAATCCTGCGGAAATTCTGGAATCCAAAATGTGGACAGACTTGATGGAAGAGCTGAAGGAAAGATTTGATATTATTTTCTTTGATTCGCCCCCTGTGCTCCCGGTAACTGATGCCAGCCTTTTAGCTTCCAGGGTAGATAGTGTTGTTCTATGTTATGAGATTGGCAGGATCTCCAGGAATGCCCTTTTGCGGGCTAAAATCCAGTTAGAATCAGTGGGCGCCGATATCTCGGGAGTGGTTCTGAATCAGATCAACCTTAAAACCAGGGCAGTAGCGCCTTACGCTTATTACCAGACTTATAAATATGGATATGAGGATAAGCCGGGCAAGAAACAGGAAGCAGGGACGGAGCCGGAGGAGGTTTAGCCTGGACTTCTTACTTTTTTTAATTTTGCTCTGTTTATTTATCTGTGCAGGAAGTTATCTCTTAATATCTCTCACAAAAAATATTAATATCTTTTTTATCATAGCAGCAATTGCTGCAGTAGTTGTCAGCACCTTAATCCTGTTTTCCTATAGTTACAAAAGATTCGATGCACAGGTGGTAATAATATTGTTAATTGCTACCTCTGCCCTGGCTGTATTTTTCAGTATACGCAGGCTGAAGTGATAAAAATGAATAAAAATGGACAGACAAGCCTTGTTATTGTAATTGCCTTACTCTTTCTTGTTGCTGTAGCACTCTTGAACATTTTTAAAATACCCCCTCAATTTCCCGTTATTTTTCTCCTTGCAGTAACTATATTTATAATCGCCTTTACAAATACCGATGCAGCGCTGGTTATCCTGATCTTTTCAATGCTGCTGTCGCCCGAGTTGCCGGTGGGAGGGATTAGAGGCAGGGCCGTTGTTTTGCGGATGGATGATATATTTTTGTTCGTGGTCTTTTTGGGCTGGCTGGCCAAGATGGCTGTAAACAAAGAGCTTGCCCTGTCAAGGGTTACTTCTCTTAACAGACCTATCCTCTTCTATATATTAATATGTCTGTTAGCCACAGGCCTGGGTATATTGCAAGGATACACCGGTTATAAAGAAAGTTTTTTTTACCTCTTGAAATATTTTGAATATTTCCTGCTTTTTTTTATGGTAAGCAACAATATAAAAAATATAAGACAGGTGAGGATGTTTACATTTTTTATATTGCTGACCTGTTTTTTAGTCAGTGCTTATGCGTGGCAACTGCATCTTACAGGAGTTACACGGGTTGCCGCCCCTTTTGACGGGATAGAGAGCGGAGAGGCGAATACCCTGGCGGGTTATTTACTTTTAATGATAGCGATAGTTATGGGGCTTATTTTATATTCTAACTCGGTAAGACAGCGAATTGCACTCTTGGGGCTTCTTTGTTTTATGGTGCCGCCATTTATATTTACACTGTCCCGGGGCGCATGGCTGGGTTTTATCCCGATGTATATTTCCATGATAATATTAACTAAAAAAAAGGCACGGCATATTTTATTGATATGTCTGTTAATTATTATTGTTTTGTCGCCAATTTTATTCCCTGAATCAGTTTATGACCGGATATCCTCTACCTTTGCTCAAGGAGGAGAAGTCTATACTGTGTTCGGCAGACAGATCACATTTGCAGAATCCGGCGCAGCGCGTATAGAGATATGGAAATATGTAATAGAGAAATGGTACAAACGCCCCATTTTAGGATATGGGGTTACAGGTGTCGGTTTTGTTGATTCACAATATGCCCGTGTCCTGGGAGAGACAGGTCTGATCGGTTTTTTGGTATTTGTCTGGTTGATGGCAAGTATTTTCTGGGAGGGGACACGGACTCTCAACCTTATGAAAGACGATTGGGCCCGGGGGTTAACCCTGGGATTTTTGGCCGGTTTTATCGGGCTGTTATTTCAGGCTTTTTCTGCCAGTACATTTATTATTATCCGTATTATGGAGCCATTCTGGTTTTTGACGGCAATAGTAGTAATGCTGCCGAAAATTGCTATGTTTTCCCAGAAAGATATGTAACTCTACAGGTAAACAGTAGTAATTTATTTTAAAGAAATTCTTATGGAGACCGTGCGCAGGATAGCAAGGAACACCGGAGTAATTATTGCCGGCCGAATCGTCAGTAGGTTGATAGGTCTGGTGATGCTGATTTTCCTTACCCGCTATCTGGGGACGAGCAACTTCGGGATTTACTCATTTGTCTTTGCCTACTTAGAGTTTTTTGGTATTTTAATGGACTTGGGGATAAGAGCTATCTTAGTGAGAGATCTATCCCGCGATAGATCAAAAGCAGATAAACTCCTTGGCAATGCCATTATTATGAAGGTTGTCCTTTCGGTATTTGCTCTGTTATTGGCCTGTCTCATCATTACATTTTTGAAATACCCTTTTGATACGAAACTATTGGTTTATGTCGCCTCTTTAAGCTTTCTTTTATCCTTTGGCTCCTTATACGGGTTGATGTTCCAGGTTGATCTGGAGATGAAATACCCCACCCTGGCCAATATCTTTAGCAGTGTTCTGAAATTGACCATATTCCTTTATCTTATATTCATGAAGGCTCCGCTTCTCTGGTTCATAATTGCTGGCATTATTGCTGCTTTTTCAGAATTCTTGATTATCCTGCGTTTATCGAGGAGATATGTCAGGCCAAAGTTTGAGATTGATTTTAAAATATGGAAGAATCTTTTCAAGGAATCCTGGCCTATAGCCCTGACAGCAACTTTTATTATGATTTATAATAGAATCGATCAAATAATGCTTTTCCAGATGAAGGGGGCTCAAGCGGTTGGCAATTATGCGGTTGCAGTAAGATTAACAGAGGCATTTAACATTATTCCGGCAGCGTTTATGACTTCTGTCTTCCCTCTTTTCTCCGAATATTTTTTAGCCTCAGGGGAAAAATTGGAAAAGGCGTATGCTCTCAGTTTTAAATATATGTCTATACTGATAATGCCAATTGCAGTTGGAATTTCTATTTTATCTGAACCTGCTATAAGGATTCTCTTTGGTGAACAATTCATTTGGTCTGTCCAGGCACTCAGAATACTGATCTGGTCTGAGGTTTTTGTTTTTTTGGGGGCTGTTCATATTAATATTTTAATCTCTACGGGGTTACAGAAACTGGATTTTATTTTTACATCTTCCGGTGCGGTAGTTAACATAATACTTAACCTTTTATTAATTCCACCATATGGCATTGTAGGAGCGGCAATTGCTACTTTTGTTTCTTATGGTTTAGGTGTTCCTATGTCCTGCATTCTGAAAAAGACGCGCAGCTATGGCAAGGCCCTGGCATACTCAACATTAAAGCCGCTAATTGCAGCGGGTATTATGGGATGCTTTACCTATTTTGCTTTTTTTCTCCATCTTCCGTTAGCCGCAATTATTTTTTTCAGTGCAATAGGATATTTTGCAGTCATCGTGCTGATTGGGGGCGTGGATAGACAGGATCAGGAATATTTCAGGAAAATAGTGTTTCGAACTTAAGAAACTATTGGACTTGATGCAGAAAAGATAACTGTGGAACAAAATATAAAAGCCATAGAGATGTGCCGCAAAGTTAACATAATCAGTCGAATTGGTATATTTTATGAGATGAAGAAGTAAGAACTGTTAATGCATAATTGCCTGGGAATATGGAAAATTTAAAACGCGGCAGTACACGATAAAAATCTTAATATGAAAGTTTTATTTTCCTCAAACAAAAATCCTGATTTTATAACCATCACGGAATATATTGAAAATGCTCTTAGTAAAAAAAGCAAGTATGCTTTTTTTAACGATAGAGATTTTATTGTACCGGGAAGGATAAGAGATAACTTCCCTATTTTAAATAAATTAGATTTATTAAGGATAAATAAAAACCTTCTTTCATTAACTGAAAAGTTTAAACCAGATATTTTTTTTGAAGCTGGGGGGTACAGGATTTTACCTCAGACAATTGAAAAGATAAAAGAGATGGGGATAAAAACCGTTCTCTGGACGATTGATGTACCTAAATACTTTGAGTCTATAATTGAGGCCAGCCATTATTATGATTTTGTATTCACAGGAGGCTCAGAGGCCATTGAGATATTGAAAAATTATAACCTGAAAAACCTTTACTGGTTGCCTTTTGCTTGTGATCCTGAGTTTCATAAGCCGGTAAAGATAACCGGGGGAGAAAAAGCTTTATATGAAAACGATATAGTTTTTGTAGGTTCCTATTATCCGAATAGGATGAGGGTTTTAGAAGAAATTAGTGATTTTGATCTGGGTGTTTGGGGTCCGGGATGGGAGAAAGTTCCTCCCGTATCATCTTTAAAAAGACGTATAAGAAGAGCAGGCGGGGTTAAATCTGATGAATGGATAAAGATATATACAAGCTGTAAAATTGCGATTGCGATTCACTATAGAGATGAGGATACGCCGTGCTATCAAGCAAGCCCAAAAATTTATGAAGTATTGGCCTGTAAATGTTTTCTGTTAGTAGATAATCAAAGAGACGTTATTTCTTTATTTGATGATGGAAAACACCTGTTAATTTTTGAGAGTATTGTTGATTTGAGGGAAAAAATCAAATATTATTTGGAGAGGTCTGAGGAAAGAGTAAGCATTGCCGAAGAAGGATATAAGGAAGTTATCCAACAACATACCTACTCACACCGCATAAATAAAATGATACAGATTATTAAAAACAGAGGATAATATGGGACAAGAAAAACTCTTTGGAGAATATTTTAACGCTATTTTTGAAAATTCCAACACCTTCACAGCGAAAGAATACAAACAAGATTTTATGAAGTATGAATTAAATTGTAGTAAGCATTTGCCGTCAAATAGGGATGTGAGAATTTTGGATATTGGCTGTGGAACCGGCCACTTCCTTAATTTTTTAAAAAAGAAGAGGTATAAAAATTTCTTAGGAATAGATATTTCACCTCAACAGGTAGATTTTTGTAAAAAAAATATCTCACAGCAGGTAGAAGTTGCGGATGCTTTTGAGTTTTTAAAAGGAAAAGATAATTATTATGATGTAATTGTGGCAAATGATTTATTGGAGCATATACCTAAGAATAAGATAGTTAAATTTTTAACCTTAGTAAACAAGGCATCTAAGCATGGCGGTGTGTTTCTCGTGAAAACCCCTAATTTAGGAAATCCATTTGCTATTTTTTCCAGGTATAAGGATTTTACCCATACAATAGGATTTACCGATAAGAGCTTATACCAGGTATTATGGATTGCAGGTTTTCGCAATATTCAGATACTTCCTTTTCAAAAAATGGGTTTTACAAGAAAGGCATTGGTCGGTTTAATACATTTTTTCCTGCGTAAGTTATTCTGGTATCAGGGGTTTGTCGCTCCCGGAATTTTAACATCTCTCCTTCTTGGGGTTACCAAAAAATGAGAAAGATGAATAGTGATATGTCTGAAATATCTTTTTATAAAAAGATATTTGAAAGAAATATTATAAATGCCAAAAATGCTATTTATGGTCGGCATGCAGGAAATTATACAAAAAGTTACGAGACATGGAAAATGATAGAGAATATTTTAAGCTGCTTTCAAGATGAACTAAAAAGAAAAAGAGATAGAACAATCGAGGTGCTTGACCTTGGTTGTGGTGATGGATATCACATATTTTTACTGAATTCCCTTAAAGAGGAGGCAAAGGAAAAAATCTATTTTCGAGGTATCGATATCTCTTCATTAAATGTCTATTCTGCCACAGAGATTGCAAAAAGTATAGAAGCCTGCAACGTAAATTTTGAAGTTGGTAATGTTGAGAACCTCGCTTTGTCTGACAGTTGCTTTGATATTGTTCTCTGTACTGATGTTATTGAACACCTTGTTAACCCTGAGAAATGTTTAACCGAGATGATAAGACTACTTAACCCCGGCGGTTTAGCGATAGTTACAACTACTAATAGAGATAATAAGTTTGCGAAAATTCTAAAGAGACTTATTCCCATCCGAAGTTATAGTGAGAATAAACAAGTTGACTATTATAGCAGTGGGCAAAAAGATCGGTTTTTCGACATTGGGCATGGGCATATTTCTGTGAAAAGCATGGATGAGTGGATAGACATTTTTCGAGATAAAGGATTTATCATTGAGGATATTAAACGAGGAAGTATGTTGTTTGGAGGATATCGTTGTAATATTCACCCAATTTTATTTGCGCTCACTCTTATCGCAGATAGGATTTCTGATTACTGTTCCTTAATGAAAAAATTCTCTGAGGCGCACACATTTAAGCTACGAAAACCTTTGTAATCTAAAGAGATGAAAGATAAAATATATGTTTTACACATTGTAGAGAATCTCAAGATTGGAGGATTGGAAAGGGCAATTGCCACCATTGCCACAGGATTGGACAAGAATAAATTTAGTGTAAAAGTCTGGTGTCTGGTAAAAGGGGGGGAGATTTTTGAGGAATTAAAAGATAAGGGAGTAGATGTTGAGATATTAGGGATGGATTCCCACAGGGATGTATTATTTTTTTTGAGATTATGCAAGAAATTAAGAAAAGATAAAATCCATATCCTTCATACCCATGGATGTACTGCTACCACACTGGGGAGATTGGCAGGGATATTTGCAAGAACCCCGGTTATTCTTTCTCATATGCATAGTACATACTGGACATATACACGCAAACAACTCCTTATAGAAAAATCTTTAAGTTTTTTTACTGATAAAATAATATGCTGTTCTCAGGCAGTGGCTGATTTTGCAGTTGACCGGGAAAAAATTAGCCCGGACAGACTAACCGTTATTTTTAATGGGACAGATGTAGAAAAGTTTGAGGGTAATGACCCGGATAAAATATCCGATAAGAAGGAGTTTTTAATTGGCTGCGTAGCTTCTTTTTTTCCTCATAAAGGACACAGGTATCTTTTGGAAGCCGCGAGATACATTATAGATAATTTTCCGAATGGAGTAAAATTCATTCTTGTAGGAAGAGGCATTTTAAAAGAAGAATTGAAGAAATACGCAGAAACACTTGGTATTAGCTCATATGTTGTATTCAAAGAGCCGGTTCTGGATATTTCCAATTTGCTATCCTCATTTGATCTGATGGTGCTGCCTTCCTCGGAAAGAGAAGGGTTAGGATTAGCAATAATTGAAGCAATGGCTGCAGGGAAGCCTGTGGTTGCTACCTCTATTGGAGGTGTCCCGGAGGTAATTGAAGATGGAAAAAATGGATTGCTGGTACCGCCAGGGGATTCTTCATCTTTAGCAGAAGCAATGTTGTCTGTTTTAGAAAATAGAGAGAAAGCGAAAGAAATGGGCAGGAAAGGCAGAGAGGTTGTCAAAGAAAAGTTTTCTGCCAGGGTAATGTTAAAGAAAATAGCGAATTTATATCAAAGCTTGATAAGAGCTAAATTTGAAGAAAGCAAAATATAATATTCTGTTTACAAGCTGTTTTAGTTCTCTTCGCGGCGGTGGACAGAGGAGTCTGTATTTACTGATAAAACATCTTGATAAAGAGAGATTTACGCCATTTTTGATAGTTCCAGGGAGAGATGAATTGTCTGAAGAGATCACAAAATCAGGAGTAAAGATATTTGTTCTTCCCTTTCCCAGAATAAGGTCTTTTAACTTGTTTCTTACAGTAAGCAGGCTAATTAATTTATGGAGAATAATAAAAAAAGAAAGAATCGATTTAATTCATACAGAATCGCCCAGGGAAACTTTTTATGCTGCCTTAGCCGGAAAACTCTGCCGTCTGCCTGTTATCCTTCATCTAAGGGTATCGGATTCATTTTTGTGGTTGGACAGGATTCTATTTAACATCGCTGATTCTATGATAGCAGTTTCTCAATCCGCAGCGAACAGGTTCAAATTGATAGATAAGAAGGATAAAATCCGTGTTGTTTATAATGGGGTGGAACTGGATATGTTTAGACCTTTAACTAAATACGAAGATAACGAATTTTTACGAATTGGTTATTTTGGAAGGGTAGAAAAAAGAAAAGGCATAGAGGTTCTTGTCAGGGCAGTCAGTAGACTTAGTGAAAAAGTGGAATTAATAATCATGGGAGATGGAGACCGGCAGTATTTAGAAGAGCTTAAGAGTCTGTCCGTTAATACCAATGTGGTATTCAAGGATTATAAAAGAGATATTCTGGATGATATTGCTGCTGTTGATGTTGTTGTGTTGCCATCGTTTAAAGGGGAAGGATTGTCGAGAATAATAATTGAATCCATGGCTATGGGTAAAACTGTTATTGCTTCTGATCTATCAGCCAATAAAGAAGCTCTGGGAGAGGATTTAAAGGAATTTCTTTTTCCTGCAGGCGATGATCTGGAATTGGCATCTATAATAGAAAAGATAATAAAAAACAGACAGATTCTTCGTGATATGAGGGAAAAAGTGAGAAGTCGGGCAGAGCACTTTTTTGATATAAAAAAGAATACAAAAGAAATAGAGAAGCTTTATAATTCGCTAATGGCAGTTTCTCAATGAAAAGCATACTTCTTTTAAGACCACCTGAAAGATATTTGCCTCATAGAACCAGACCGATGACATATTTGCCTCTGGGTTTGCTTCAGATCGCTTCTGTCCTTATTGAAAAGGGATACCAAGTGGAGGTTATCGATGGGATAATGCCGGAGAGAGAGGTAAAAGAGGGAGGAGAAAATTTCTTCGGCATCACATTTGAGGATATGAAGCACCGTCTCCTGAATAAAGATTTTGATATAGTCGGTATCTCTGCCCAGTTTACTTTTCAATGGCCGAATGCTCTTAAGATGGCTGAATTATGCAAGGAAATTAATCCGGACTGCAAAGTAGTCATAGGGGGGGCTCATGTAAGTGTAAGGTATGAAGATATTATCAGAAGTTGTGATTCTGTGGACGTGGCTGTGAGGGCTGAAGGGGAATATGTTATGCCTCAATTAGTTGAGAGGATATATAATAATTCATCTTTTGAGGGGATACCCGGCATAGCCTATAAAACAGGGGATAAGGTATTTGTATCGGATAATATTTATATTGATGATTTAGATTCACTGCCTTTCCCGGCCTATCATTTAATAGATATGAAAAAATATTTCTCGCTGATTAAAGAATATTCTTCACGCACTGCATATAGTTTTGACGGGTGGGAAAGGGGCGTGAGTTTAATAACGAGCAGAGGGTGCCCTTTTAATTGTGTTTTTTGTTCTATCCATATTCATATGGGAAAGAGATGGCGGGCACATTCTCCGGAGTATGTATTAAAACACATACAACTACTTATGGAAGAGTATGGCATAAAATATTTGCATTTTGAGGACGATAATATTTCATTTGATTCAAAACGTTTTGCAAGGATACTGGACGGTATTATTGAGAATGGTTGGGATATACGCTGGGATACGCCGAATGGTGTACGTGCCGATACGTTTAATGAGGAACTTTTAAAGAAATGTAAAGCATCCGGGTGCACGCATCTTATTTTTGGGGTAGAGTCGGGTGTTCAGCGTGTGCTGAATAACGTTGTCCGGAAAGGCATTACCCTGTCCGGAATTGAGGAGACAATGAAACTTGCGCGCAAAGTGGGTGTGGATACCCGTGCGTTTTTTATGGTTGGTCTGCCCGGCGAGACAAAAGAGGAGATTAAGGCTACAGCCGATTATATTCTCGAAGCGATGTGGAAATATGAATGTTTTGGAGGCTTGGGAATGGCTGTGCCGTTGTATGGTACACAACTATACGATATATGCGAGGAGAATGATTATTTTGTCCGTGAACCGGCAATAGATAATCTTTCAGCAGCTTTTTTGAATAAGGGCATAATAAAAACCCCGGAATTCGATCCCGATCTTTTGGATGATGTGAAAAAATATGTGACGCGGAAACAGCCTTTATTATTATTTATGCTCTTTCTCCGCAAACTGCTCCGGCATCCATGGCTGATATGGCATGTTCTAAAGAATATGCTTGTGCCGGATAGACGCCGGTTGTCTTCTATATATAACAGGGTTTTATTTTTTCAACATGCAATAGAATTTGACCTGAAGAAAGAAGGGCGCGGAAGTGAGTAGTGTTTTTGTTTGTCCGGAATGTAAAAATGATTTAGAGGAGAAAGATAGCCGGTATTATTGTACGAAGTGTTCACACGCATGGGATGTGAGGGACGGCATACCGGTTTTTTTAAGACAGGCTCCGCCGTACTGGTCTGAGTTGCCGCGTGAAAAGGCGGTTCAATTGGATGAGATGGCTGAGAGGACCGGCTGGCGCGCGGCGATGCAGAAGTTTTTCTCTGAAGAGCTGCAGCATTTTGTGCTTGATGATTCACGTATTAACTGGAAGTATACTGTAGAATCAAATACAGCCGGGCGTGTTCTTGATGCTGGAAGCGGGTGGGGGACACTGGCGTTTGCGTTAGCGCGTGATGGCGCCGAGGTCTATGCGTTTGAGCCGATATGGGAACGGATCCGTTTTATTGATATTCGCCGCCGGCAGGATGATGTCGGAAATTTTATACCTGTATGCGGTGATCTGCTTCATCTGCCGTTTCCGGATAACATGTTTGATCTGGTCATCCTTAACGGTGTAGTCGAATGGCTGGGGTTATCCGATATGAGCGTCCGGGCAGGTGAAGTACAGAAGAGGGTATTAAAGGATATTCTGAGAATTTTAAAACCGGGTGGTTCTGTATATATCGGCATTGAAAATCGTTTTGCATATTTTTACTTTCTTGGCAAAAAAGATCCTCACAGCGGATTGCGGTTTGTAAATCTTATGCCCCGCCGGGCTGCTGATATTTATTCCTGCCTGGTTAAGAAGCAGAAATACAGAACGTACATTTATTCTTTAAACGGATACCGTGATCTATTGGACAAGGCAGGATTCACAAAAATCGATTTCTATACTCCTCTGCCGGGATATTTGAATTTTAAATATTTGATACCATTGGACAGGAAGCGGGCAATGGTGTACTGGTTAAATAACCTGATTTCGGAACGTCTGCTTTTTGCTCCGTCTATATTTCGTCTGTTTTTTTCTCTGGTGCGTCTGTTGTTTAAAACTCCTTTAGCCGGAATCGCCAAATATTTTGTCCCGGATTTTTCCATTATTGCGGTAAAAAAAGAGAACTCATGAAAAAAGAAATTACCGGTATTATACAAAATATCCATCAAACCAAAACGGGCAGGAAACCGGAGCCGGAAGAAATTTCTTTATTGATGTATGCAAGCAGGAATGCTGATATTAATTTTATATTTATAAACGGATCAACATTCCCGCATTATGTGATAAAGAGTTCGCGTAACGATGGTTTAAAGCAACAGTTGAGGAATGAATATGATTTTCTTTTGAAGATATATACCGGCACAGGTGCACTGCTAAAGAATTCTGTGCCTGAGCCGTTGGCAGAAGGGATACTCAATAATTCGTATTATGTTATCCAATCAGCGGTAAATGGAATGTCTCTGAATGAGTATCTCTGGAAGCAGAAGAATTCAAAACCGAAAATCGAACGGCTTTTTGCACAGGTAACTGAATGGCTTGTTGGTTTGCATGCGTGTGGTGACGTCAGTTTCCCAGGAGTTGAGGAGTTGGTGGGGCATGATTATATAGCAGGGTCACTTGAACGATTCAGACAACAGCACGGATTATTGTTGGAAGAAAAACGATTAATCTCACATATCTTTGAGAAGTGTACGTCTTTGACCGGCATAGGCATTCCATTAGGCCAGAGGCATGGTGATTTTTCACCATGGAATATACGATTTAATGGACGTAATGATAAAATGTTTGTTCTGGATTGGGAGTATGCAGACACGTCCGGGATGCCGATCACTGATTTGTTGAATTTTTTTGTGGTTAGCCAGCCTGTATTGTCAGGATATGAAAAAGCAGGCGAAAACAAAGGCTCAGGCGGTTCGTTCTCAAGATATTTAAATATCCCCCTTCCGGAACTTCAGGATTTTCAAAAGGCATTTTACGATGATACATGGCAGGCACGGTTGATGCAAAAATGCATTGTGCGGTATTGTGAGGAAGTCGGAATTGATACCCGTTTATTAGATATCTTATTTTTAGTATTTATCCTGGACCACTTATATCGTAAAAAGGATTTCCTGACATTTTTTTTACAGAATGGAGTACCGTCGAGTTTAAAATGAGAGGGCATATTAAAGAAGTTTTGCGAACGTTGAGATTGGGCCCGTCTGTGCGGGGACTGCGAAGATGGGGGTGGTGGATTGTGGATGCAATCGGTGGGATATATTTTACCCTGTTAAGGCTCGCTGGAGTTGTACCTCCCTGCAAGCGAATTGAGAGGAGTCGGATAGCAAGAGTTCTGATCATTCGTATTGACAGAATCGGAGATCTCATTTTATCTACACCTGCCATTAAAGCAGTGCGCAATACTTTCCCGGACGCAGAAATCCATCTTTTGGTCTCTGAATATGATAGAGACCTGGTTATGCATAATCCGAATCTGAATAAAATATTGATTCACAAAAAAGATGTTGTTGACAGCGATTATGATCTTGCCATTGCACTGCATCCCTGCATATTACAGAACAGATTGACTTTTCGAAGCGGCGCAGAGTGGCGTGTCGGTTATACCGGTTGGGGAGGCGGTTTTTTCTTAACTCACAAATTAAAGGACGACCGGGCTGTAAGGGTAAGACATGAAGTTGAATCTGCCCTAAAAGTAGTAAAAGAAGCAGGTTGTGAAATAAAAGATAAAAAATTGGAGATTTCCGTTACTGAAGAAGGAGAGAGATTTGCTGAGGATTTTTTTAAAAAAAATTTTTTGATGAATAGTGACTTAATCATCACTATTCATCCCGGCGCACGTCAGGAGTATATAAGATGGAGAAAAGAGGGATTTGCTGAGGTCTCTGACAAATTGATAAAACAAAATGCAAAGGTAATTTTAATTGGAGGTAAAGAAGAGAAACAATTAGTGGAAGCGACCGGATCTTTAATGGAAGGAAAACCATTGTTTGCCATAGGCCTGAGGTTAACTCAATTAATATCTTTAATTAAGAGGAGTGATTTATTTATTGGAAACAGCACCGGCCCCATGCATATTGCTGCTGCCTTGAAAGTGCCGGTGGTAGCTGTTTTTGGCCCTGTTCATCCTCTGGATAGTTATAAAGAATGGGGTCCGTGGGGAGAAGGTCATACTGTAGTAAGTAAGAACTTGGATTGCCCTGAATGTCATCCTACGGATTGCAGAACTTTTGATTGCATGAGATTGATTACTGTGGAAGATGTAATGGAGGCGGTGAGGGTGCAATTAGGCAAGATCAAGGAATTGAGCGTCAAAGGATGAAAATAATACAGGCGGAGGCAAAAAGGATTCTGATAATAAACCTGGGAGGCATAGGTGATCTTCTTTTGTCTGTCCCCGCCCTGCGAGCACTCAAAAGGCTTTATCAGCAAGCGCATATATCTTTTCTGGTTGTCCCCCGTGCAGTCGAATTAGTCAAAGAGTTTGATTTTATAGATGAGGTCATACCTTTCAATTTTTATAATGAGAGATCTAAATTTTTTAATATTAAACCGGAAAGTTTAAAGACTCTTTATATTTTTTTGATGGACTTAAAAAAGAAAAGGTTTGATATGGCACTGAATATGCGGACACTTGTCTCCTGGGGAAGCACAATGAAAATGGCCCTCTTTTTTTGTTTTGTAGGGGCGAGATACCGTGTGGGCAGGGATACACAAGGAAGGGGATTCTTCTTTGATGTAAAGATCAGGGAGACTGATATTGGTCAAAAACACGAGATGGAGTATGATCTGGATATGGTAAAAGCTTTAGGAGGAGATATTTCAGACAGAAACATAGACCTGAAGATTCAGGATGCGGATATGATTAAGGTAAATTGTCTTTTGGAAGATAAAAGAATAGGCAGGGAAGAGATCATTATCGGTATTAATCCCGGTGGAATGCATTCCCATCGCTGGTTTCTGAAGAATTTCGCTGAAGTCATAGACGCACTTGCCGGAAAGGTAAAGTGTAAATTTGTGATTACCGGCGGAGCATGGGAGACGGATTTATTCAGGAGCCTGGAGGAGATGGTTAATGTTGAAATAATTGACCTTACAAACAGGACTACAATAAAAGAATTGACGGCCCTGATAAAAAGATGCAACCTTTATATCACCAATGATACGGGCCCGATGCATATTGCTGCGATATTAAAGACACCGTTGGTCGCCATATTCGGTCCAGGAGATATTGTTCGTTTTGATCCTAGAAACATCTCTGATAAGGCAATGGTTCTTCATAAAAAAGTAGAGTGCTCTCCCTGTAACAGGGTGGAGTGTGATTCGATGAAGTGTTTAGAAGTGATTTCGCCTGATGAAGTTGCTGAAGCAGCTTTGCGTTTAATGCATCAAAACTGTTAATAACAAAAATATTGCAAGGATATATGTAACATCCAATGCTTGAGAAAATCTATTACCGGCTTCATAAGATGACATCAAGGCCTGAGGAAAAAGGGGAATATTCCTCTGGTTACTGGCAGAATGGGATAAGGAAAAATGCCGTAGAGATGTGCAGGGAGCATAAAGGCAGTCTCCTTGAGGTTGGCTGCGGAGAGGGGCTGTTTCTTTGCCGGATGATAAGAGCCCGGCCTGATTTGGAGTTCTGGGGTGTGGATGAGTGGGATGAGATTTTGTCTAAGGCAAGAATGAGGATAGAAGAGATAAAACCGGGTGTAGAGTTATTAAAGGCGGATGCCTCTGATCTGCCTTTTGAGGATGCCTTTTTTGACACAGTGGTATGTATAAATGTATTTTTCAATATGGAATCAATAGAGAAGGTAAGTTATGCTTTAAAAGAGATGGCGAGAGTTTGCAAGAGGGGAGGGAGGATTATCTTTGATTTCCGCAACTCCCTTAACCCGTTGCTTGTTCTCAAATACAGGCTTGCCGGATATTATGACTTAACTGTCAAAGACCTGCCTTTGAATACCTATAACCCCAAAAATATAAAAACAATATTAAGGGAATTAAATCTCGATATCACCCGGGAGAAGCACCTGTTTTTTCCTGTAAAGCGCTTTGCGCCTATTATAATGATGGAAGCCCTTAAAAGATGATGAAAAAAATGCCGGTTATTGGATACAGGATAACCATGTCCGACCTGCTTTCAGGTCTTAAGGGTTTTTTTTCGAGCAGCAGTAAAGATGAATTCCGGGGTATCCTTTCTAAATTTATTAAATCCAGGCACGTATGTTTTACGAATTCAGGAATCTCGGCTTTCTATATTGCTCTGCTGGCGCTTAAAAAAAGGTCGTCCAGGAAAGAGGTTATTCTGCCCGCATACACGTCTCCAAGTCTCGTTGTAGCCGTAAACAAGGCCGGTCTTAAACCGGTATTGTGCGATATATCACTGGAAGATTTTAATATGGACGCAGATGCCTTATTGAAAATGATCTCATCAGAGACCCTTTGCGTAGTCTGTGTTCATATGTTCGGCATGCCTGCAAGGAACATTGAGCAAATAAAACATAACCTGCCTGAAGACATTTTTTTGCTTGAGGATTGCGCACAGGCCATGGGCTCTAAAATAGGTGACAGATTAGCAGGCAGTTTTGGTGACCTTGCTGTTTTCAGTTTCAACAGGGGAAAGAACCTGCCTGCTTACGGGGGCGGTGGAATATTCACGAGCTCCGGCGAACTGGCATCCGAGATAGAAGATATTGTAAATGAGTTAAGGGCGCCGGGGTTAATTTATGAGATTTCTTTGTTTCTTAAGTTCATTTGTCTGTCAATTGTCTTCAGGCCGGTTTTTTACTCTCTGCTTTATCCGTTTATTTCACATTTCAAGGAAGACAAAGTTCCGACTGATTTCAGCGTAGAGGGTTATACATCTTTACAGGCAAGACTGGGAACGGTACTTTTTAAAAGGTTTAGTGAATCATGTATGAAAAGGTATGAGAATGCCTTGACTCTCATTCATGGACTTAGAAATACCAAGGGGATAATCCTGCCTGAGATGCAGGATAATTTAATCCCCGCCTTTAATCGCCTTCCAATAGTTTTTAAAAATATTGAATTAAGGGAAAAGGTCGAAAAGGAGTTTATTAAGAACGGAATCGAGGTGTCGAGGCTGTATTTCAAACCGCTTCACCATATCTTTGACCTCGGATACGATAAAGAAGAATTCCCGAATGCTGTTTATCTTGCAGAGAGACTGCTGACATTGCCAATACATCCCATGGTTGATGAAGGGACATTAAAGAAGATGTTAGACCTGATCAGGGGTATGCCGGAATGATACCTTTGCGCAATGCAAAAAGATTTTTTTATAAGGCATGCAGGCAGCCGGGTTATGCATTTAAGGTATTTAATAAAAGAACAGGCGCATACCTCTGTTACAGACTGAGGGATGGAAGGAGTAACTATCCGGAGGCGATAACCCTTTTTTTGACCCATCGCTGTAACCTGCGTTGCAGGATGTGCGGGCAGTGGGGGGAGAGCGGGGTTACGAAAAGAGAGTCCGGCCGGCATATAAAAGAGGATATGTCGATTGAAGAGTTGAAAAAGATAATCGATGATATTGCTGCCTTCAGACCCAATATCACGCTTTTCGGGGGCGAGCCCCTGTTGCATAAAAACTGTATGGAGATCGCAAGGTATGTAAAGAAAAAAGGGATGCACTGCCTGATGATAACAAACGGCTCTTTAATCGAATGCCTGGCTGAGGAGCTGGTGGATTCGGGTCTGGATGAACTGAATGTTTCCATAGATGGAAAAATGATGCTGCACGATGAGATACGGGGGATGCAGGGATTATATGAAAAGATAATAAACGGACTCAGACAGGTGAATCGTTTCAGGATGAAGAAAAACAGGAAGAGGCCGTTGATCAATTTACAATGTACAATTACAAGGCATAATTATCATCATCCGGAGCAGATGACAGAGGTAGCTAAAGAGGCAGGGGCGGATTCACTTACCTTTCATAACCTTATCTTCATCAGCAGGGATCTCATCGGAAAACAGCGGGAGATCGATAAGTCATTAAATTGTTCTTCTGTTAACTGGGAGGGGTTTGTTTTTGAGCCCCGAATAGAACCCGATGTTTTATATGAAAAGATTGAAAAGATAAAGAAAAGCCGGTATGGATTCCCTGTAGATTTTTATCCTGATTTTTCCCGGAAGGAATTGAAGGAATATTATCAAAACCATTCTTACCTGCCGGGGGGAGATTCCGTCAGGTGTGTAAGTCCCTGGATGACGGCTTATATCTTTCCTGATGGAGATATGCGGCCCTGTTTGAATTTCGATTATTCCTTCGGGAACCTCGGAAGAGATAGATTTTCCCTGTTATGGAATAATGAGCGGGCGATAAAATATCGCAGGATGCTTAAGGAAAAGAAAATTTTCCCGGTTTGTGTAAGATGCACGGAGCTATACAGGTATTGATATGAAAAAGATGAAGATTGCACAGGTGATAACGAGGATGGACTGGGGAGGGTCTCCGGATATAGTCAGAATGATCTCTGAATCCCTGAGCTCTTCCTATCAGATAGTGCTGATAACCGGACTGACCGGCTCGCCGACTGTTAAGACCCAAAATTTTCTGGATGAATTTAAGGATAATTTGATTACAGTCCCTCACTTAAGAAGAGAGATTAATCTTTTGCGGGATTTTTTGGCATTGATTGAACTTTATTTTATCTTTAAAAAAGAAAAATTTGATATCGTTCATACCCATACTGCCAAAGCCGGTTTTCTGGGAAGAATAGCAGCTTATTCAGCAAGAGTTAAAATAATTGTTCATATGCCTCACGGGCACAATTTTTATGGATATTTCGGGTCTCTTATGAGCAGGTTAATAATAACTCTGGAGAGATTTTGTGCAAGGTTTACAGATAAAATCCTTGTATTGACGGAATTGGAAAAAAGAGATTATTTAAAATTTAAAATAAAGGCTCTCAGTGGCAATGATGTTATTCTTTCAGGGTTAAGGTTTGAAGAGTTCTCTTATATTGATGACAAAAAAAAAGATGAAAAAAGAAAGCAGCTTGGTTTAGAACCTGTTGATATGATTGTAGGTCTGGTTTCCCGGTTAGAATCTGTTAAAGGCGCTGAGTATTTTCTCGAAGCTGCTCACAAAGTCGCCGGAAGAATAGCAAATGTTAAGTTTTTAGTGGCAGGCGAGGGCAGTCTGCGTCATGACCTGGAAAAACAGGCTGAAAGGTCAGGCATAAAAGAAAAGATTAAGTTTTTAGGCTGGAGAGAGGATGCTTTAGAAATTATAGCTGTTTTAGATGTCCTTGTTCAGCCTTCTCTGAATGAAGCGGTATGCAGGGTGTTAATAGAAGCCGGTGCCTGTGGGATCCCGGTGGTAGCAACAGATGTAGGTGGAATACCTGAGATAGTCAGGAATAAGCATACAGGAATACTGGTTCCGCCTGAAGATCCGGACGGTTTAGCCGGGGCTGTAATTGACTTGCTAAACGACAGTGAGAAAAAACTGAAGATGGGTGAAGAAGCCAGGAGATGGGTGCACGGCAGGTTCAGAGCCGGGAAAATGGTCAGGGAAATCTCTGAAGTGTATGAGGGATTGGCTGGTGAAAAACTTAAACTTGAGGGAAGTCAAAGATGATTGTTTCAGTACATCAGCCGCAGTATATCCCGTGGTTGGGTTATTTTGATAAGATAGACAGGAGTGATTGTTTTGTATTTCTGGACCAGGTACAGTATAAA
>BDSY01000036.1:37500-54361 GCA_002897895.1 bacterium BMS3Abin06 | reverse complement strand
CATCCTGCGCAGGCACCTCAATGGTTACCGTCCTCAGGCTTACCCTGACAAGCTTGTCAATAATCGGGAGGATAAGCACAAGCCCCGGCCCTTTCGTGGGTCTTAACCTTCCAAGCCTGAAGACCACCCCCCGTTCGTATTCCCTCAGGACATAGACTGATATCGAAAAAAGATATATACCGGAAATAACGGCGATTATCAGTCCTATAAAATTCATTTGTGACATCTTTTTCCTCCTTTTTGAGTTATACTTCGTATTTTAATTTATCGGCTTTTCACAGATTTTCTGAAATTTCTTATAAGTTATAAGCTGTTCACCAGTTTCATCACTATTTAAGAGAATATATCAAGTAGATATGTATTAATACGCAAATGTTGTGCCGGAAAATAAATTTATTTTCAAGGAGGCGGAATGGCGATGTTTAACTTAAAGAGTAATGTGGAATGTATCTGAATAATCAAGAAAAATATTTTATTACTATTATTCTCTATAAGTTTTTCAAGAATATATTATTGGGATTAAATTGGAATGGGCTGGACAGAGAATATCCAGTAATGGATATTCTCTATTCAGAGAGGATATTGTATTCCTGCATTTTTTTCCTGAGTGTAACCCTGGTAATGCCGAGCATTGACGCTGCATGCGCCTTATTCCCTTTTGCCGCTCCCAGCGCCTTTTCAATCAGTATTTTTTCAGCGCCTGAGATAACGGAATGGAAAATATCCACGGTGATTTCCTTGGCCATTGCCCTGTCCCATATAAAATTTATTGCCATGGAAAGCTCCTGCAATTCTTCTTTGTGCGGTTCAGCGCTCATATTAATACTAATATCAGCAGCTCCGATAATATCGCTTTTTGCAACTACAACAGCCCGTTTTATTACATTTTCAAGTTCCCTGACATTGCCCGGCCAGTTGTATGACATAAGGAGTTCTATTGCTTCCCGTGATATGCCTTTTATCTGTTTGTCCGTCTCCTTTCCGACCCTTAAAATGAAATACTCCGACAAGAGCGGGATATCTTCTTTTCTCTCCCTGAGGGGACGGATGTGTATGGAGAAAACATTCAGCCTGTGAAACAGGTCTTCCCTGAACCTGCCGTTCATTACTTCATCGGGCAGACTTTTATTGCTCGCAGCGATTACACGCACATCGGCCATGATTGTCTCATTGCTCCCGACCCGCTCAAATGTCCCATCCTGCAAAATCCTGAGCAGTTTTGCCTGTGTTGAGAGGCTCATATCGCCGATCTCATCGAGAAAGATAGTCCCCCCGTCGCACTGTTCAAACCTTCCGATCCTCCTCTTTTCCGCTCCTGTGAATGCCCCTTTCTCACAGCCGAACAACTCACTTTCAACCACACCCTCGGGCAGGGCGGCGCAATTAACAGCCATAAAGGGTTTCTCTTTTCTCTTGCTGTAGTTGTATATTGCCCGCGCCACTATCTCCTTTCCCACGCCGCTCTCTCCTGAAATAAGCACTGAGACGTCTGTAACGGCAACCTCGCCGATCATCTTGCAGACATCCAGAATGGCCCGGCTTTTACCGACAATTGTCTCTGCTTCATACGAGGCCGTATCCGTTATATCGCAGCAGGTGGTCCTGAGCTGAAGCCTTGCCGATGTGACGGCCTTTTCAACAACTTCCTTTAGCTGGTTATTGTCAAAAGGCTTCAGGAGATAGTCGAATGCCCCTTCTTTCATGGCTTCAATAGCAATGGCGGAATCACTGAAGGCAGTCATCATGATAACCGGCATATTCCTCATCCTCTCCTTGATTTCTTTAAGGGTTTCTATACCGTTCATGCCGGGCATTCTGACATCAAGAAAGATTACATCTATATTCGTGTCGCCGGAATCGAGGGTCTCAAGCGCGTCGTTGCCGCTTTCAGCAGTGATGACCCTGTAGTCATCTTCAAACATCCTTTTAAAGGAGTACCTCACTGCCCTTTCATCATCTACAATAAGGAGGGTGTTCATATCATAAATATTTTTTCCTGATTAAGGGAAACTCCACTTTTACAGTTGTCCCTTTACCCCGCGTTGAGTCTATCTCAATCTTGCCTGAATGGTCGTTCACTATATTATGGGTTATTGCAAGTCCCATGCCGGTGCCTTCCTCTTTTGTAGTAAAGAAAGGGTCAAAAACCCTGTTTATATTCTCTTCCGGGATTCCGGGACCTGTGTCCCTTATAGTAACGATAACCTTATGGCTGTCTGACACCTCACTCAACTCCCGGCTCATAACCCCTGACTCATAACCCGTAACTATCTCCAGTGTGCCGCTCCATTTATCCATTGCCTGTATGGCATTGAGAACAATATTGAGAAAGACCTGTCTGAGGGCGTCATGACTTCCCCTGATTAACGGCAACGAAGATGAAAATGTCCGGACAAGATGTATTGAAGACTGTTCAATCATCGGCATAGTAAGTGTCATAACTTCCTCAAGGATATCATTAATATTCACATCCGTCTTTTCAGTCTTCTCGGGTCTTGCAAACGCCAGAAACTCTTTAACAATATGATCAATCCTGTTTATCTCACCCTCAATAACATCTATATCTTCGTCGGTTAATGCCTGTCTTTTTCGCTTCACTGTCTGCATAAGCATCTTGATGGATGTAAGGGGATTCTTTATCTCGTGCGCTACTCCGGCTGAAAATTCCCCGACAGCATAGAGCTTCTCTGTTCTTATAAGATGTTCCTGTGCGGATTTTATAGTGTTGATCAGGTCCTTAAGTTTTTTGGACATTATATTAAACGACATGGCTAATTCCCTTATTTCGCCCTCGCCGACTACAGGCACCTCAACCCCGACTTCGCCCTCTGCGATCATCTTCACGCCGTTATTAAGAATAAGGATAGGTCTCAGGATATTTCTTGCCATCCAGAGCCCCGGCACTATGCCGACTAAAATAACTCCCGCAGCCAATAAGTAAAGCTTTTTCTGCATGGCTTTAATCGTGCTGTAAAGGAATTCTTTTGTTATGCAGAGCCTGAGAAATCCTATGGTTCCGAGGGTTTCTATATTAACAGGCATACTCACACGGTAAACCGGCAGATTTTTGTCTTCCCGGATATCTATCCCATCCGTTGTATCATTAAACCTGTAGGGGGGCAAAGCTATGCTGCGAAACCTCTCATCCTTATATGCAGAGACCACCCGCTCCCTGTCTTTATCATAAACCTCGGCATAAACAATGAGACTTTCCTTGCTTTTCATTGCTCCCTGAAGAAGAGAAAAAATCGCATGGCGTTCTTCATACAGGAGCGGTTCCACAACATTATAGGACATTATTTCGGCAAGATACCTGCCTTTGTTCCGGAGTTCGGCCTCCAGGACCTTCTTTTCCTCTCTCAGCATTAACCAGCCGACCGCTATGGTTGTACCGGCAATCAGGACAGCTATGGTGACGGAAGTGCGAAAGGCAATACTGTTTATAATTTTTTTAAATCTCATCGCTGCAACTTTATATTTGTTAATTTTACGGCATTGTGATAAATAGCAGGGTCGGGAATGATAAACCTCTCAATCTGAAGCTGCATCAGGATGTCCCTGCCTTCAGGGTCCACAGCCATTTTGATGAGTGCGCTTAATATAAGCAGCTTATCTGATTTTTGCGCAACAGGAGATGCCACAATGGGCGGTATGCCGTAAGGGGGCGATGCCCTGATAACCTTTACCAGGTCAGTGGCAGAAGACTCTGCTCTCTTCATATTATTATAAATAAGACTGTCAACCGCTGCGCCGTCTGCAAATCCATAGGCCACGGACTCTATCGATTTTTCATGGCTTGATGTATAAAAGGTCTTCCTGAAGAAATCTCCGGGTACTGTATTCATTGTATTAAGGAGATATACCGGATAAAGCCTCCCTGTTAATGAGAGAGGGTCTGTAAATGCAAAGACCTTTCCCTTAAGCCGGCGAAAATCCGCTATGTCACTCTTTTTATTAACGATAATGTACGAATTGTAAGTTGTTTTCCCGTCAATAACAGGGACTGCAAGGACTTCAAGTCCGAATTCTTTTCTCCCGTCCAGGTATGCGCCTGTGCAGGTATAAGCAAACTGCGCCCTTCCTGTCTTCAGAAGATCGTTGATCTCCGAGTATTTCCTCCGCTGTTTAAGGAGTATCTTTATGCCTGTCTTTTTCGACAGATATTCGATAAAATCACCATAGATTGAAAGTGTGGAAACCGGGGATGCCATTGGTGAAATGGCAAAGACAATTTCTTTTTCCTGAGCCGCAGATACACCTGCCGCAGTGAATAAAACAAGAAGTGATAATAAAAAGTTTCTGAGGTTAATCATAATCAAACCTCTACACATTTATTTTATCAGAACGGACATGATAAATTCAGGCAGGCACAAGGAACAAAGTAGCAAAGGCACAACGTAAAGAAAAGTATAAGAACTTCCCTGTATTTCTTTTAACCTTTGTGCCTATGTGCCTTTGTCACTTTGAACCTGAGCAGTTACAATTAAAATAACATAAGCGCCCGAAAATGATTTTCGTTTGACAGAAATCAAGCAAAGATTGTAGAGTGGATCAAACTACAGGAGGGGAAAGATCATGTCAAAAGAAAATAAAAGTGAACTTGATTTTGAAAACCTGCTCGATGAGTCTGTAAAAATACACGGGCATCTCTGTCCCGGACAGGTGCTCGGTGTCAGGCTGAGCATGCTCGGATTAAAACTGGCAGGGATAACCGATCCCAAAGGCAAAGACAGAAAAAATCTGGTTGTTTATGTGGAAATAGACAGATGCGCTACCGACGCAATCCAGTCCGTCACAGGCTGCAGCCTTGGTAAAAGGTCATTAAAGTTCCTTGATTTCGGAAAGATGGCGGCTTCTTTTATTAATCTGGAAACAGGAAAGGCAGTTAGATTACTGGCAAAAGAGGAATCCAAGGATAAGGCGAAGAATTATATCCCTGATATTGAAGATAAATACAAATGCCAGCTTGAGGCCTACAAGATAATGCCTGATGAGGAACTCTTCGAATGGAAAGAAGTCAAGGTTTCGATTCCGGAGGAAGATATGCCCGGAAGACCCAAAAGAAGAATTAAATGCGAGAAGTGCGGAGAATTTGTCCAGGATAACAGGGATGTCAGTATAGAAGGTAAGCTATTGTGCAAGGCATGTGCAGAGGGGGCATATTATAAATTCTTGTAGGGGCAATTCATGAATTGCCCCTACGTCTTGCCGCAAAACCTTTACAATGCCGTCAACCTCACCTGCCCTCTTACCCGTATTTTAATGCAACTGTAAGATTGAATTTTTTCTTATTAATTTTTTTCTTTACACCGTTATGCAAATATGTTATAACGATAGTATGGAAGTCCGGTCAAAGATATGGCTTGCAGTTGACGGTGAGCCGGTATTCGGCAGTGGAAGGGAAGCACTTCTGAAGGCTATCGATAAATTGGGATCAATTAATAAAGCCTCACAGGACATTCACCTATCATACAGAAAGGCCTTGAGCTACATACAGACAATGGAGAAGAGGCTCGGGGCAAGGCTTGTGGAAAGAAAGGCGGGCGGGCTGCACGGCGGCGGTGCATCGCTTACAAAAGAGGCTAAAGAGTTTTTAAGGAAATACGAGCGGCTTGAAGAAGGCGTAAACGAGATGCTCGACAAAAAATTCCTTGAAATATTTGAAAACGGGGAAATGTTTAACAAGAATTCAGGAGTCAGGAGCCAGGAGTCGGAATGAAGCCTTTGTCACTTTGAACCTGAGCAGTTACCGGAGGAGTAGTTTATTTTGGAACCAATTGCATCACAATACTTTTTAGCGGTTTTATTTTTTTTTGTGGCATTCATTTATTCTTCCGTGGGGCTCGGAGGCGGAACCTCTTATACTGCATTAATGGCGATCTTTGGAATAAATACAGTGGCAATACCCATGATTTCTTTATTACTTAATGTATTTGTCACATCCGTCGGGAGTTTCAACTTTATTCGAAACAAACATGCGAGGATAAAACTTGTATTGCCCTTTTTAATATCCTCCATCCCCATGGCGTACCTGGGGGGGGCGCTTAAAGTGCCGAAAGAAGTATTCTACTGGATACTTTTAATATCCCTGGTTTTTGTCGCATTTCGCATATTTGTCTGGCCACAAACGACTATTAAACTGAATGTTGGCCAAAAAGGGAAAGTAATTATTTCATTAATTGCCGGTTCAATACTCGGTCTGGTTGCCGGCATTGTCGGCATTGGCGGCGGCATCTACCTTGTCCCCCTCATAATAATCCTGGGACTGGGCACTGAAAAAGAAGCTGCCGCGTGCGGGGCTATTTTTATCTGGCTTAATTCCTGCTCCGGCCTGATATCCCGCTTTCAGTTCAACTCAATCAATATAATGGATTATATTCCTCTCATAGCAGCAGTTTTAGCCGGTGGAACATTAGGTTCTTTCATGGGGTCGTCTAAATTTTCCCCAAAGACATTGGAAAAAATATTAGGAGCAGTAATAATAGTTGCAATTATATTCTTAACTATAAAAATCATAATGCTTTAAAGGAGAAATCATGTGTGATATTAAAGGGAATGAAAATGAAAAAGGCGGAAGCGGCACAAAGATTATACAGGTAAGCGAAGCTGTGGGAACAGTATTGTCACACGACATCACAGAGATCAGGCCGGGTGAATTCAAGGGCAGGGCATTTAAAAAAGGGCATATTATACGTGAAGAGGACATAGAGCACCTGCAAAGACTCGGCAAAGAAAACCTCTTCATCCTTGAGATAAAAGAAGATGAAATGCATGAAAACGAGGCAGCCTCTGCCATTGCAAAGGCGCTTGCCGGCAGCAACGTAAAAATCGCCGGAGAGCCGCGGGAAGGGAAGATCAACCTTATTGCGGAAAAAGACGGGATATTAAAGATTGAGCGTAAAGCCCTTTTTGATTTCAATATGCTCGGCGAGGTCGCATGTGCGTCGATTCATAATAATTCCGTTGTTAAAGAAGAACAGCTTGTTGCTGCAACAAGGGCTATTCCTCTTGTTGTTAAAAAAACTGTTATAGAGGAAGCGGTCGGGATAGCTGAGCGCGCTAACGGAATTCTGAGTGTAAAAGAGATCAGAAAACCCAAGACAGGTATTGTTATAACCGGGAATGAAGTTTATTACGGAAAAATCAAAGATGCCTTTGAGCCGGTGATAACCGGGAAAATTAAAAATGTGGGCGGTGAAATCACCGGCGTGCATTTTGCGCCTGATAATGCTGAAGTGATCGGGGGAAGAATCAGGGAACTCATTGATGCAGGAGCAGACCTGATTATTACAACAGGCGGCATGTCTGTTGACCCGGATGACGTAACAAGATTTGCAATCAGGAACCTGGGTGTCGAAGAGATACACTATGGGTCGCCTGTCCTGCCTGGATCAATGTTTCTTGTAGCATACGTAGGGGCGGGTTTTAAACCCGCCCCTACAGTACAGATCCCAATTCTCGGAATCCCGGCCTGCGGCATGTACGCGGGCATAACCGTATTTGATCTGATTCTGCCGAGGGTCCTCGCCGGAGAAAGGATCGGCAGGAAAGAGCTGGCTGAGCTCGGTCACGGCGGGCTTTGTCTGAAGTGCAAAAAATGCCGTTATCCGGTCTGTCCGTTTGGTAAATGATTGTATTTTAATTAATGACAATGCAAACAAAAACAAAAAATCAGCCGATAAAAGATTCCTACAACCGCCGTATTGATTACCTGCGGATATCCATAACGGATAAATGCAATCTCAAATGTGTGTACTGCATGCCCTCAAAGGGACTGAAATACTTTAAAGAGGCTGAGATTCTGACAGATGAAGAGATAGTGAGATTTATACGCATTGCCCGTAATCACGGGTTGAGAAAGGTCCGGATTACAGGCGGTGAGCCTCTTATGAGAAAAAATATCATCTCTCTTGTTTCATCAATCAAAGAAACCGGAATACGGGATTTAAGCCTGACAACCAATGGGATCACGCTGTCAAAAATTGCAGGAGATTTAAAGGCAGCAGGGCTTGACCGTGTTAATATCAGCCTGGACACACTTGAGGCCGCCAGATATAAGACAATCACAAAGGGAGGCGATATAAACCTTGTCCGGGAATCAATAAAAGAAGCGGAAAGAGCCGGACTCACTCCGGTAAAAATAAATGTTGTCCCTATTCGCGGGATCAACGAGGATGAGATACTGGCTTTTGCCTCACTTACGTTTAAAGAAAATTATCATATAAGGTTTATTGAGTTCATGCCGGCAACCCGTAACGGAATCTGGCGAAAAAAGAGGTGTGTAAACTCTGAGGAGGTTTTGGAAAAGATATCAACCCTTGGCAAGCTGGAGAGTTTTGAGTTCAGGGGCAGGGGGCCTTCAAGAAATTACAGGCTGAAAGGAGCTGCTGGAATTATCGGGATTATCAGCCCTTTAAGTGATCACTTCTGCGGCTTTTGTAACAGGCTCCGGCTCACTGCTGACGGGAAAATCAGGCCGTGTCTTTTTTCCAGGGAAGAAATCGATATCAAGACCCCGATGAGAAACAATGCGACAGACGAAGATATTGATAAACTTTTCCAGCATTCCATTAAAGTAAAACCCCGGAGACATTTACTCAATGAAAATACCGCGTCAACCCGAATTATAAAGACTATGTCCAAAATCGGCGGATAATCTTTCGTTATAATTTTGTAACAATTTCTTATTTACAAATAAAAATTTTTTCTGATACACTTTTGATATGATATCTGGAGTAACACGAAAAACCCTCCTCTTAATAATTCTTTCAATTGCCCTCATGCCGCTTAATATTTATGCCCAGAAACCTACTGCGAAAACTTTTTTTGATATCGGGGTTGAAAACGCCGCTAAATCCGAATTCTCCGAGGCGATTGACAATTTCAAGTATGCAATCAAACTCAAACCGGACTATGCCAAGGCATATTTTAACCTTGGCCATGCATATTACAGCCTCCACAGGTACGAAGAAGCCCTTGATGCATACAGGAACGCTGTCAAAAGCAACCCTAAGTACGTAGATGCATACATTGAGCTCGGAAATGTTTCTTCCATGCTGGGCGAGTCCGGCGAAGCCGTTAAGGCCTTTGAAGCAGCCGTCAAACTAAAACCGGACCATGCGGGGGCGCAATTTGCTCTCGGCAATTTATACAGCGAGCAAAAAAGATATGAAGAGGCAGCCGAAGCCTATAAAAGAGCTGTAAGGAGTAAGCCCAAATTTGCACGCGCCCGCTATAATCTCGGGGTTACCTATATTAAATTAAGCAAAAAAATAATTTCACAGGCAAAAAGAGAATACAGGGCGCTGAGGAAGCTGGATAAAGAGCTTGCCAAAGAACTCAGTAAAATGCTGAGGGGCAAAAAATAAAATTTTTTCAGCGTGCTTCTGAATAAAAAACCCTGCCGGAGAAGAATGCCTGATTTGTTTGAGAATTTACCCCATATCTCCCAGTTCATACTGAATAATACATAATGCTGCTAAAGGGGCTGTTTCAGTGCGGAGGATTCTTGGGCCTAATGAAGCCTCTGTAAAACCTTTCTCAACAGCAGCGGTTACTTCCTCCATGGGAAATCCTCCCTCGGGTCCTATGAGGATCGTAATATTTTTTGTATCTTTAAGACTGCTTAGTACCTCTTTCAGATGTCTCTCTTTTTTCTCTTCTGAAAAAATTATCCCAAATCCCCCTTCGCTCTCCTTTACCCCCTTCGTGTTCCCTCCTGCTAAGGGGGCAGCAATTGAATCTAAAAACTCCCTGATATCTACGGGTTCATCAATTTCAGGTATCCTGTCCCTTCCTGATTGTCGTGACGCTGAGGAGGCGATCTTTCGCCATCTTTCTATCTTGTCCGTATGCCGTATTTGTGTTCGTGCGGTAATCAACGGGATGATTTTTCTAACGCCAAGCTCGGTTGATTTCTGGATAATGAAATCCATTTTATCGCCTTTTGCAATTCCCTGGGCGAGTGTAATTGAAACAGGAGATTCAACAGAGTAGGGCGCTTTGCTGATTTTTTCCACTACTATTTCCTTTTTATGACATTGCAGAATCTTGCATGAATATTTGTAGCCGAGCCCGTCAAATATTATCAGTGGATCGCCGGGCCTGACTCTCATCACTAAAGATAAGTATCGCGCATTGTCACCGGTGATTGTTATTTGTTTTGAGGAAAGCTTTTCAGGAGGGAGGAATAAACGGAGCATTAGTCGGTTAATTAAAGTTGTAAATGTCTGTTAATGGTTTTTGCTGATAGCTGATAGCTGTTTTTCTAATTTGCCTGTTCTTTCTGGCTGTGAATGAACTCTTTAATCTTGTCCATAAATCCCTTTGAAACTTCATCTCCACTGATGTCAGCAAATTCTTTTAGCAGCTCTTTCTGTCTCGGGGTGAGTTTCCTGGGTACATCTACAAATACAGACACAAACTGGTCTCCCTTTCCATAACCCCCTAATTTTGGAACACCCTTTCCTCTTAAGTGAAAGACTTTGCCGGAAGGTGTGCCGGCAGGGATCCTGATGGTTGATTTCCCGTCAATCGTAGGCACTTCAATTTCACTGCCGAGAGCTGCCTGTACAAAAGAGATAGGGACTTCACAAAGAAGGTCGTTGTCTTTTCGTTTAAAGAAGGGATGAGGCTCAACATGGATTACCACATAGAGGTCGCCGTGGGGACCTCCGTGGCTCCCCGGTTCTCCTTCACCCGTCACTTTCAATCTTATGCCCGTGTCTACACCTGCCGGTATCTTAAGCGATACAGTGCGTTCCTTCCTGACTTTGCCCTGGCCTCTGCATCCTGTGCATGGGTCGGTGATAACCCTGCCCTCGCCGCCGCATGTGCCGCATGTCCTGGCAATTGTAAAAAAGCCTTGCTGAAGTTTTGTCTGGCCGGTTCCCTGACATGTCGGGCATACAGTGGGGGCTTTGCCGGGCTTTGAGCCTGTTCCATTGCAGACAGAACAATCTTCCCACCTCGGTATCCTGATTTTTTTCTCAGTACCGAAGACCGCATCTCTGAGGTTTATTTCAAGGTCATAACGGAGGTCCGGACCCTTTGTGGGCCGTGCTCTCCTTCTTCCGGTAAAGTCGCCGAAAATATTTCCGAAGACATCTTCAAAAATATCTCCGAAATTTGAACCAAAGTCACCGAAACCTCCGAAGCCGGCGCCTGCGCCCTCGGCAGTGCCGAATTGATCGTAGTTGGATTTTTTTTCTGAATCGCTGAGACAGGTATAGGCTTCATTGATTTCCTTAAACTTATCCTCTGCGGCTTTGTCCCCCGGATTCCTGTCCGGGTGGTATTTAAGCGCAAGCCTCCTGTAGGCCTTTTTTATATCAGTATCGGTTGCATTTCTGTCTATCTCAAGTGTTTGGTAATAGTCTTTCATTTTTGTAATGGTTTAACCTGTTGTTCCATTTATTCTTTCTTGTCCTTGTCTGTTTCTTCAAATTCAGCTTCAACAACATCTTCTTTCTCTTTTTGAGTTTCTTCAGCCTGTTCACCTGCTGCCTGCTCAGTGCCTGCGGCACCTGCACCTGCATCTCCTGATTTATACATTTCTTCGGCAATTTTGTGTGAGGCTGTAGTTAATTCTTCAATTGCCCTTTTAAGCTCATCCGGGTCTGTGGATGTGTCCTTCAGGTTTTTACATTTTTCTAAAGCTGTGTTGATTTTTTGTTTCTCATCTTCCGTGATTTTATCTCCGTAGTCCTTCAGGGATTTTTCAACACTGTATACGAGTGTATCTGCTTCATTCTTCGCCTCCGCAAGCTGACGCTTTTTCTTGTCTTCTGTAGCGTGGGACTCTGCTTCTGTCGTCATCTTACTGATCTCCTCTTTTGAAAGACCGCTGGATGCTGTTATCCTTATGGATTGTTCTTTCCCTGTGCCTTTGTCTTTAGCGGATACATGCATAATGCCGTTTGCATCTATGTCAAATGTTACCTCTATTTGAGGAACTCCCCTCGGAGCCGGAGGTATTCCGACTAATTCAAAATTGCCGAGAAGTTTGTTGTCGGCTGCCATCTCCCTTTCGCCCTGGAATATTTTAATTGTAACAGCAGGCTGATTATCGGCTGCTGTGGAGAATGTCTGGCTTTTCTTTACAGGTATTGTTGTGTTTTTTTCAATAAGCTTTGTAAAGATTCCTCCAAGAGTCTCAATACCGAGGGAAAGTGGAGTGACATCAAGAAGGAGCACATCTTTAACTTCACCTTTCAATACACCTGCCTGGATTGCAGCGCCTGAGGCGACAACCTCATCAGGGTTAACACCCTTCGAGGGCTCTTTTCCGAAAAATTCTTTAACTGCCTGTTGAACCTTGGGTGTCCTGGTCTGTCCTCCTACAAGCACTACCTCATCAATGTCGGATGCACTGAGCCCCGCATCTGAGAGGGCTGTCTTGCATGGCCCGATTGTCCTCCCAATAAGGTCTTCGGTGAGTTGTTCAAACCTGGCGCGGGACAGCTTCATAACTAAGTGCTTGGGGCCGTTTGCATCGGCTGTGATAAACGGGAGATTGATCTCTGTCTCCATTGCCGATGATAGTTCTATCTTCGCTTTTTCAGCGTTCTCTTTTAATCTTTGCAGGGCCATCTTATCATTATGGAGATCGATGCCGGAATCCTTTTTGAATTCTACAACAAGCCAATCCATTACCTTAAGATCAAAGTCGTCACCGCCAAGGTATGTATCGCCGTTTGTGGATTTAACTTCTACGACACCTTCGCCGATTTCCAGAATTGATATGTCAAAGGTTCCGCCGCCGAGGTCATAGACCGCTATTTTCTCTTCCTTCTTTTTGTCCATACCGTAAGCAAGAGAGGCCGCTGTCGGTTCATTGATTATCCTTAATACATTTAATCCTGCAATCTTGCCCGCGTCTTTGGTTGCCTGGCGCTGGCTGTCGTCAAAATATGCAGGCACTGTAATGACTGCATCGGTTACGGGCTCGCCGAGATAGTCTTCTGCAGCCTGTTTGAGCTTCTGGAGGATCATGGCGGAAATTTCAGGCGGGGAATATGTTTTCCCGTGAGCTTCTACATGTGCGTCACCGTTTGCAGCCCTGACAATTTTGTAAGGGAGTTTTTTTTGCGCTTCCCTGCACTGATCGGAATCAAACTTTCTGCCCATCAGTCTCTTGATAGAGAAAATGGTATTTTCAGGGTTTGTTATTGCCTGTCTCTTGGCAACCTGCCCGATTAATCTTTCCCCCTTGTCGGTAAAGGCCACGACTGAAGGTGTGGTCCTTGTGCCTTCCTGGTTGGATATTATTGTCGGCTCGCCGCCTTGCATTACTGCTACTACTGAATTAGTAGTTCCAAGGTCAATGCCTATTACTCTTCCCATTATTCCTCCTCTTTAAATTCTGATATATTTATTTTTCTTCGGTTTCAGCAGGTTGGTTTTGAGTGCTTCCGGATTCCGGGTCCCCTGGTTGATCCGGTTTTTTGGCAACCCCGACAAGGGCTGCTCTTAAAACCCTGTCCCTTAACATGTAACCCTTTCTGAATTCTTTAACCACAGTGTTTTCATCTGCATCTTCGGATTCTATGCGGGACATGGCATGATGTACAGAGGGATCAAAAGGCTTGCCTAAAGCATCTATAGTAATAAGGCCGTGTTTTTCCAGTACACTTTTCAGCTCCTTTAAGGTTAATTCAACGCCCTCGGCCAAAGAGTTTGAAGTTTCACTGCCGGAGGAGTGTTGAAGCGCTAATTCCAGATGGTCAATCACGGTCAGAATGTCTGTCATTAAATCTTCATTTGCATATTTGAGTAGTTCTTCCTTATTCCTGGCAGTAACTTTCCTGTAATTTTCAAAGTCGGCGTAGAGCCTTATATAGTTATCCTTTGCCTCTTTAAGAGATTTTTTTAATTCTTCAATGCTGTCTGCTCCGGCACCGGCTTCTTTTTCTGAGGGTTCCTGCCTGTTCTTCTGTTGCTCAGTATCCTGAGAAAGCTCATTATCTTGTTTTTCTGTCATGTATGGAATTCTCCTTTGGAAAACCCGGCATTCTTTAAGTTTCTGATAATATCTGCGTAAGGGCTTTTGCAGTATGGTCGACAATAGGGATCATTTTTTTGTAATTCATCCTTGTCGGCCCGATTATCCCTACAGCTCCGCTTGCGAGTTTCTTGTTATTGAACGTAGAAACGACCATGCTTAATTCTTTCATTGCAGGGAGAATACTCTCCATGCCTACAAATACCTGAGTGCCCCGGGATTCACTTACCCGATGAAGTAATTTTAGCATAAAATTTTTATCTTCAATAGCTCTTAAGATTGCTTTTATCTGTTTCAGCGTTGCAAAGTCCGGCAGATTGGATGTGCCTGAGAGACCGTCTAAAGAGAAATCATTATTTTCCAGTGGCACGATATCTTTGCAAAGATAAAGTAAACTGTCGATCAACTGGTCAAACATTGTTTTTTCTTTATACAACTGATAGGCTATTTTTTCTTTCACCTTTTTGATAACCAACCCGCTGAACCTGTTATTTAAATAGTTGGCTGCCCTGTCGAGCTGTTTCTGGGAATGTATGTGATCCAGTTCAATAATCTTGTTTTTGACAAGCCCTTCCTCTGATATAAGAATCGCCAGCATCTTCTTTTTTTCGTATTTAATAAATTTGATACGTTTTAATACAATATCCTCCATTCGTGGAGGTGTTGCTATTGCAAGATAACGCGAAAATAAAGAAAGGGTTCTTGCAGCCTCTTTAATAAGGGAATTGCAATCTTTCCTGATAATTCCGAGCCTGCCGGACAATTCATCAGATAATGCTGAATTAATGGAAAATGTCTCTTCTTCCATAAGTGTATCAACATAGAATCTATATCCTTTTTCTGTAGGCACTCTTCCCGCAGAAGTATGAGGCTGTATAATATACCCCAGTTCCTCTAATTTTGCCATGGTATTACGTATTGTAGCAGGAGATAAGCCGATAGAAAACCGTTGCGTAATCAATATTGACCCTATGGGAATATTCAGGTCTATATGGCTTTGTATTATTGCCCGGAGTATTGCTTTGCGTCTTTCATTAAGTTTAGTCATTTAATCAGCACTCTTGGATGTAGAGTGACATTAATATAGCAGCAAAAATTACTTCGTGTCAAGAATGCGATATCTCAGTAAAAATGTTGCATTATGGCTATCATTGCAGTTGATAATTTTTGTGATAAATGGACTACTTAGAACTTTGTTGCATGGCTGATAACGTTTTTTTTATTTGATGAGGGACGGGGAAAAAGTGGATTGTTTAGAATATCTTTAATATCTGAAGCTATATTCAGTAAAATATCTATATCTGGCTGTAATTGGGGATTTAGGCCGCTTTCAGGGGATTGACTGTCAATGGGATTTATGGTAAAAATATCATGCTTTAAACGTGATAACTTTTCAGTATCAATGATTTTTTAAGGCTATGGCAGTTGCATGGCCTATATTTTTCTTTGAAAGATTGATATAATGAAATTAAGAATATATCTTATCATTATAGAAAACTTATATCTGGAAGAGTCCATGCATTAAAGCTTCATTTCCGCTCTTTGAGAACTAAAAAGTAGGCCCGCAGTCAATTTTTTAACTGAGAGTTTGATTCTGGCTCAGAACGAACGCTGGCGGCGCGCTTAACACATGCAAGTCGAACGGGGTGCATATTGAAGTCGACTTCGGTTGGCGGATATATGTTACTTAGTGGCGAACGGGTGAGTAACACGTAGGTAACCTGCCCTCAGGCTTGGGATACTCCCGGGAAACCGGGCACAATACCGAATATGACTCCGGGGTGAAATGCCCTGGGATAAAAGCTACGGGCAACCGTGGCGCCTGAAGAGGGACCTGCGGCCTATCAGCTTGTTGGTGAGGTAACGGCTCACCAAGGCTAAGACGGGTAGCCGGACTGAGAGGTCGATCGGCCACACTGGAACTGAGACACGGTCCAGACTCCTACGGGAGGCAGCAGTGGGGAATTTTGCGCAATGGGCGAAAGCCTGACGCAGCGACGCCGCGTGGGGGAAGAAGGCCCTCGGGTTGTAAACTCCTTTAGTACGGGAAGAAGTCCCGAGCAATCGGGATGACGGTACCGTAAGAATAAGCCACGGCTAACTCTGTGCCAGCAGCCGCGGTAAGACAGAGGTGGCAAGCGTTGTTCGGATTTACTGGGCTTAAAGGGCGTGTAGGCGTCCTGATAAGTCAGATGTGGAAGCCTTGGGCTCAACCCAAGAAGTGCATTTGAAACTGTCGGGATTGAGTCGTGCAAGGGAGGGCGGAATTCCTGGTGTAGCGGTGAAATGCGTAGATATCAGGAGGAAGGCCGGTGGCGAAGGTGGCCCTCTAGGCAATGACTGACGCTGAGGCGCGAAAGCGTGGGGAGCAAACAGGATTAGATACCCTGGTAGTCCACGCCCTAAACGGTGCGTACTAGGTGTGGGTGGCGATAGTCATCCGTGCCGTAGGGAAACCATTAAGTACGCCGCCTGGGGAGTACGGCCGCAAGGTTGAAACTCAAAGAAATTGACGGGGGCCCGCACAAGCGGTGGAGCATGTGGTTTAATTCGACGCTACGCGCAAAACCTTACCTGGGCTTGACATGTTAGTAGTAGTGAACCGAAAGGGGAACGATTCCGGGCAACCGGAAAGCTATCACAGGTGCTGCATGGCTGTCGTCAGCTCGTGCCGTGAGGTGTTGGGTTAAGTCCCGCAACGAGCGCAACCCTCATCCTCTGTTGCCCTTAACGGGGCTCTCTGAGGAAACTGCCGGCGAAGAGCTGGAGGAAGGTGGGGATGACGTCAAGTCCGCATGGCCCTTATGCCCAGGGCTACACACGTGCTACAATGGTAGATACAGAGGGTGGCCAAGCCGC
>BDSY01000036.1:0-32500 GCA_002897895.1 bacterium BMS3Abin06 | reverse complement strand
CAATCGTTGAAGCGTTGACTTCGACAGGAACGGTTGTCCCATCCTTTCTGATCTGGTTAATTCCTGAAATACCGGATAGCGAACCCTTGCCGGCTATTTTCCTGAAGATTTTTGATACAATATCCTGCTCTTCAATCGGATGCACATCGGCCACTGTCAAAGACTTGAGTTCCTGAATGGTGCAACCTGTAATTTCAGAAGCTTTTGGGTTACAGTCAAGGATTCTCTGTGTTTTCGGATCAATTATATAAATTGCATCAGTGGCATTTTCGAACAAGGTGCGGAATTTTTTTTCAGATTCCTGAATTCTTTTTTCAATTTGTCTCTGGATAAGATCAAACTTTTCAAGTTCAGCAACCCGCAGGCGCAGTTGATTCAATTCTTCAGTAAGTTGCTCTTTTGTCTTATCAATCATTGTATCGTGCAGTTATTTCAGCAAATTTAATAATTCTCACTTTTTCATTCCCGGTAATAAACAGGAATGAACAGACATAAGTTTAATCCGATATAACTTTTTGAAAGCCCTGATTCAAATCGTACTACAAAAAGTTGAGCTTGTATAGAGGGAGTATTCCCGGGGAATCTCTTGAGATAAAATCTATCAGCACGGCATTTGTTAATGCTTTTTTGTTTATCAATCAGCAGCAGCGTTGAAAATTTAATGAAGATGTAAAATGAAGATGTAAGAGGATTAAGGGGTCAGGAAGAAATGCCTTTTAAACCATCCCTCTATCAAGGGTTCTGTATTGAATGGCTTCCGATATATGTTCTGCATTAATCTGCTCTGATTCTGCAAGGTCTGCAATTGTCCTGCTGACCTTCAGAATTCTCGTATATGCCCTTGCAGAAAGTCCGAGTTTATGCATTGCCGATTCAATAATGCTTTGTGCTTCTGTTTGAAGGACACAATATTTTTTTATGTGCTTTGAACGCATCTTGGCATTTGAATAGAGATTCTCCTTATTGAATCTCTCAATCTGTATTTTTTTTGCATCCCGGAGGCGGGCCCGGATGTTTTTGGAAGGCTCCACGCTGTAATCTTGTGAAAGATCTTTATACGGCACGGCAGGGACTTCTATATGTATGTCTATTCTGTCAAGCAGCGGACCGGAGACTCTTTGTCTGTATCTCTGAATTTGTGAAGGAGAGCATGAACATTGATGTCTCGAATCACCTAAGTAGCCGCAGGGGCAGGGGTTCATGGCGCACACGAGCATTATGGAAGCAGGATACGTAATAGAGGTAAGCGCCCTTGATATTGTTACGGAACCGTCTTCCAATGGTTGTCTCAGTACCTCAAGGACGTTTCTTTTAAACTCCGGCAGTTCATCAAGGAACAGAATACCATTATGAGTAAGACTCACTTCACCCGGCTTCGGGACTGTCCCCCCGCCGACCATTGCCACATCCGACAATGTATGATGCGGAGAACGAAAAGGCCGTGTTGCAACTAATGATTGACCATGGTTGAGAAGCCCTGTTGCACTGTGAATTCTTGTAGTTTGCAATGCTTCTTCAAATGTCATCTCAGGCAGTATTGTAGGAATTCGCCTGGCAAGCATTGTCTTGCCGGACCCGGGAGGTCCGATCATCAGCATATTGTGGCCACCGCTTGCAGCGACTTCTATGGCCCTTTTTACATGTTCCTGTCCTTTGACATCTGAAAAATCATCCTGATAAACAGAGCTTTCCTTCATAACCGAAGATAAATCGACATATACCGGCTCTACGGCCCTGATACCTCTGAAAAACTCTATAAGTTCAGGCAGGCTTTCAAATCCGTACACCGTAATACCATCTACAACAGCTGCCTCTTTCGCATTTTGCTGCGGCAGGATCAGGCCTTTAACTTTATCATCTCTTGCCTTGATAGCCATTGAGAGAGCGCCTCTTACCGGCTTTATCCTTCCGTCTAAAGACAATTCCCCGGAGAGCAGATAACCTTTAACAGCATCGGGTTCAATAATACCTTCTGCTACCGTTATCCCGATAGCAATGGGAAGATCAAACGCAGACCCTTCTTTTTTAATATCGGCAGGTGCAAGGTTTACGGTTATCTGCTTTAAAGGAAAATTAAAGCCTGTATTTTTAAGAGCAGCCCTGACCCTGTCTTTACTCTCTTTAACTGCAGTGTCCGGAAGCCCGACAGTGGAAAAATGAGGCAGTCCCTTTGAAGTAATATCCACTTCAACTTCAACAGCATGTGCGTCAATCCCTATTAATGATGCGCTGAGTATCCTGGAAAGCATGTCCCCTCCTCAGATTAAATGCGATGAAAGATGCTGAAAATGAACCCGTAACAATATAACATAATCGGGGGAAAATTTGGGCTAAATATATTTTCCGGGGTGCACGACTGATTTGTTGGTAAATTCACTTGTTATTCCCCCTTCTTTTATTGAGAGCGTTTTCTAATCCCCTGATTACCCGTTCTATTGAATAAGTTCGTATCCTACAGCTTAAGCAATACCATCCCGGAAACCGGATCAAGCTCTCTTGTTGCATTTATTCCCTCCATCTCGATTATGATCGCTTCAAGCACAAGAAAGGTCTCTGATTTTTCACGAAGGCATCCGACTTTCACCATCTCTTTTTTGCCAAAGGCGCCGTGGAAGTGAATTTTCGGTTCATCTTTTTGCCAGAAGATTGTTCCCAGACCCAGGACCTCATGGCTTTCTCCAAGCTCCTTCCAGACAGGTTCCGGAGGCAGTTCGTCGGTTTCAGGGCCGACTACGATTTTCCCTTCACGCATTCCGCCTACAAGATAAAAAATTCCCGCCCTGATATTTTCTTTTTTAGCAATGCCGGAAAGATTCCCGAGCACGTCATCATGATCTTCAAATCTTGCAACAACTATTCTTCCCGGTTTTCCTGTCTGGTATTTCATAAAACCTCCTTAATGATTTAGAGAATAATTATATCTCATCAGAAATTATATAAGGTTGCGAAGCTTAAATCTAATATTTGCGGAAATATCCGGAGGGTTATTATTTTTATTTATGTGTTAATTTTGATTTGACTTAAGCCGCATTAACTATATAAAATATCTCCTCACACCCGCATAAAGGGGTGTTAAAGAGCAGATATAAAATTGTATCCACGTCAATTTTCCCGATAAGGTGGTTCGTATGAACGAAAAAAAGTGTGAAGCGATTCTCAATAAATACAATGAAGAAAAAGGAAGCATCATATCCATACTCCAGGATATTCAGGAAGGCTTCGGGTATATTCCCGAAGATGTTGTGTTCTGGTTTGCTGAAAAGCTCAATATCCCGGCGAGCAATTTCTTCGGTGTAACAACTTTTTACGCACAGTTCTACTTAAAACCCAGGGGGAAACATATCATAACGGCATGCTGCGGAACCGCATGCCATGTGAAAGGTGCAGAGCCGATAATTAACAGGATGAGGGCGGATCTTGGAATTGCCGAGGGCGAGGATACAACTGCAGACGGCTGGTTTACGCTTGAAAAGCTGGCATGCATAGGCGCCTGCAGTATCGCGCCGGTGCTCATTGTAAATAAAAAGGTCTATGGAGGCATGTCCCCGGATAAGGCTTCGAGGATGCTGAAAGAATACGAAAAGAGTTCACCCCGCTGAAAAGCGTATTTACTTTTAACCGGTAAAGGCGGATAGAATGGCTGAGAAGAAAAAAGCTAAACCTAAAACTAAAACTACAACCAGATCTAAAACCAAACCCGGGCCAAAAGCCAAGGGCCCTGATGTAGAGGGTTTAACAATCAGGGTTTGTGTAGGCACAGGCGGTTTGGCAGCGGGCAGCCAGGAAGTCATTGATTCGTTTCACACAGAACTCAAAGCTCACGGGCTGGAAGCGGCTGTTGAAAAGAAGTGCGTAAATAAGACGGGTTGCCGTGGCTTCTGTGCAAAGGATGTGCTTGTAGACGTTATCCTTGACGGAAGTACGTCAACTTATCAGCGTGTCAGGCCTGAGAAAATCAGCCGCATTGTGGAAGAACATATTATAAACGGCCGGCCTGTTGAAGAGTGGCTTGTCGGTCCGGACTACCATACTTTCCATGATAAACAGACAAAGATTCTCCTTAAACAGTGCGGACAGATAGACCCGGAAGACATTAACGCTTATATCGGAATAGGCGGGTATGAAGGGGCAAAGAAGGCGCTTTCATTGACCGAATTCGAAGTAATAGAAGAGGTCAAGAAATCAGGTCTTCGCGGCAGGGGCGGTGCAGGCTTCCTTACCGGCCTTAAATGGGAATTTTGCAGCATGTCCAGGGCTACACCTAAATATATTATCTGCAATGCAGACGAAGGCGACCCGGGTGCTTTTATGGACCGTTCAATCATTGAAGGCAATCCCCATTCAGTTATCGAAGGCATGATAATCGGCGGATATGCGATAGGCGCAAACACCGGTTATATCTATATCCGCGCGGAGTATCCGCTTGCAATAGAAAGATTAAAAATTGCGATAGATGAAGCAACTAAAAAAGGATTCATTGGAAAGGACATTTTTGAAAGCGGATTTGATTTTGAAATCCGTATCAAGGAAGGCGCCGGCGCATTTATCTGCGGTGAAGAGACAGCCCTTATAGCCTCAATAGAGGGCAAGCGCGGAATGCCGCGCTCTAAACCCCCCTTCCCTGTAAACAAGGGGTTGCGGGGTAAACCCACTGTTATCAATAATGTGGAGACACTCTCAAATCTCCCCTCGATCATGACAAAGGGCGCTTCATGGTTTTCATCAATCGGTTCCGAACAAAGCAAGGGGACCAAGGTCTTTGCCCTTACCGGAAGGATAAAAAACACAGGACTTATAGAAGTGCCGATGGGGATCTCTCTTAAAGAGATTATTTACGACATCGGCGGCGGCATGGAGAAAAAGAACCGCAAGTTAAAGGCTGTTCAGACTGGCGGACCGTCAGGAGGCTGCATCCCGGCTTCCCACATCAATATGCCCGTGGATTATGAGTCATTAATGAGGATCGGTTCGATGATGGGATCAGGCGGTATGGTTGTTATGGATGATGCCACCTGCATGGTCGATATGTCTAAATTCTTCATTTCATTTACCCAGAGTGAATCGTGCGGGAAATGCGTCCCTTGCAGGATAGGGACAAAAAGGATGCTCGAGATACTGACGAGGATAACCGGGGGTAGTGGAAAAGAGAGCGATATAGATTTATTGATAGAGATCGGAACAGATATAAAATTATCATCCCTGTGCGGTCTCGGACAGTCAGCGCCGAATCCGGTTCTTTCAACTATAAATTTCTTCAGAAAAGAATATGAGTCTCACATCAAAAAGGGAATTTGCCCTGCCGGAGTCTGCAAGGCATTACGCCAGTATGTTATAAATGCAGAGGCCTGTAAGATGTGCGGCAAGTGTGCGAGGGTCTGCCCTTCATCTGCTGTTATCTGGCAGCCAAAGCAGAAGGCTGTTATTAACAAGTCAAAATGCGTAAAATGCGGGGCATGCTTTGATGCCTGTCCTTTTAATTCTATCATGTAACGGGAAGAATAAGGGGGAGTTATGGTAAGCAGACAGAGATTGAAAGAAATTCCACTGTTTAAAGACTTTACGGAAGATGAAATTAACATAATAGCGCCTATGCTTAAAGAGGAATTTTATAAAAAGGGCAAGGTAATCTGGGAAGAAGACAGTCCTGAACAGGGTCTTCATATAATTGATTATGGAAAGGTCAGGGTTATAAAGAGGACAAGGGAAGAGACCAAACAGATACTTGCCGTACTCAAGGAAAATAATTTTTACGGTGAACTCTCCCTCCTTGACGGCCGCACACATTCTGCAGCTATTGAGGCGCTTGAGGATACGAAGGTACTGATTCTTAAAAGAAGTGACATGGAAAAAATTCTACAGGAAAACCCCCGGACAGCTTATAAAATCGTCCGGGAGATGACAATTGTTATTAATGAGATATTACGCGAAATGAATGATAAGTTTATGAAATTAGTCAATTATGTATGGGAGTGAATAGCGACAATTACGAATTATGAATTACGAATTGTCAATTGATTATGGAGGTTAGGTTTTGCCTGGGAAAAAGATAAAGAAAGTAAAAATAGACGGCAGGAGAATTGCCTGTGAAAAGGAAGAGACAATTCTTCAGGCTGCGAAAAAAGCCGGGATTGAGATACCGACCCTCTGCCATGATGATCGTCTTGAACCTTACGGCGGATGCCGTTTATGTATAGTGGAGGTCAAGGGTGTCGGCAGGCCGCTGCCTGCATGCACTACTCCTGTGACAAACAATATGGAGGTTCGTACTGAAAACGATACGATAAAAAGGATAAGAAAGAATATCATCTCACTGCTCTTGTCCAATCACCCGAATGACTGCATGAGATGCGAAAAAACGGGAGACTGCGCGCTCCAGGATCTGGCATACAGATATGACGTGGACGGCTCGCGTTTCGAAGGGGAGAAATGGGACTTGCCGGTCAGGGAAGACAATCCATTCATAACATATGAACCCGATAAATGCATATTGTGCGGAAGGTGCGTCAGGATATGTAATGAAGTTGTTATGGCCGGGACAATAGACCTTGTCGGCAGGGGTTTTAACTCCATGCCCGACACAGCGTTCAGAAAGCCCCGCTCTCTGGATAACTGCGAGTTTTGCGGACAGTGTGTTTCCACATGTCCAACCGGGGCGCTTACCGACAAAAAGGGAAGGGGCAAGGGGCGCACCTATGAAATGAAAAAGGTCAGAACTACCTGTTCCTACTGCGGTACCGGTTGTAATTTCGATCTGAATGTTAAAAACGGTAAAGTGGTGAAAGTCACCTCGGCATATGATGCCCCTGTTAATTACGGCAACCTCTGTATCAAGGGCAGATACGGATATGATTTCATACACAATGCCGACAGGATAAAAACTCCGCTTATCAGGAAAGGTGACGACAGCTTCCATGAGGCTACATGGGATGAGGCGCTTGAATTGATTGCCGACAAATTTTCCGGACTCATGAAGAAATACGGAAATAAGACAGTGGGCGCTTTTTCATCATCCCGCTGCACTAATGAAGAAAATTTTTTGATTTCTAAATTTGCAAGAACAGTATTCAGAAACAACAATGTAGACAACTGTGCCCGTGTCTGACACGCTCCTACTGTGGCCGGTCTGGCCACCAGCTTAGGAGCAGGTGCTGCTACCAATTCATTAGCACAGATGCCGGATATAGATACACTCTTTTTGTTCGGCTCAAATCCGACGGAAGCACATCCGATTGTTTCACTTTATCTGAAAAAGGCACTTCGCAACGGGGCCAGGCTTATTGTCGGCGATCCGAGAAAGACATGGATGGCCAGGCGCTCGGATGTGTGGCTCAATCTGCGACCCGGCAGTAACATAGCCCTTTTGAACGGCCTCATAAATGTGATATTGAAGGAAGGTTGGGAGAACAAAGAGTTTATTGTGAAACGTACAGAGGGTTTTGAGGAATTAAAGAAAAAAGTTAAGGAGTATGATCTTAAGAAGGTCGAGAAACTGACCGGTGTTCCAAAGGAAAAGATTATTGAAGCCGCACACCTGTATTCTCATGCAGACAAGGCAATGATTGTCTATGGTCTCGGCGTTACAGAGCACCGGACAGGCACTGAAAACGCAATGGCAATTGCCAACCTTGCCCTTGTCTGCGGCCATCTCGGCAGACCCTCAACAGGTATTATGGCTTTAAGAGGACAGAATAATGTCCAGGGCGCTTCAGACCTCGGCCCGCTTCCGGCTACATTTCCGGGATATCAATCTGTTACGAATCCCGAAGTGCGTGAGAAGTTTGGAAAGGCATGGGGTGTACCCATGTCGCCTGAAATTGGATTGAAATCCGTTGAAATGCTTGACAGGGCATGCGAGGGGAAATTCAAGGGGATATTTATACTCGGCGAAGATCCGGCACAGACTGATCCGAATGTTCATGAAGTAAGAAAGGCGCTGGATTCACTTGAGTTCCTTGTAGTTCAGGATATCTTCCACACAGAGACCACAAAGCATGCACATGTAATACTTCCGGGCGCAAGCTTTGCTGAAAAAGACGGCACATTTACCAACGGCGAGCGCAGGGTTCAGCGCATAAGAAAGGCCATAGAGCCAATAGCAGGAAAGGCGGAATGGGAGGTCATCTGCGAGCTTGCCACAAGGATGGGATATTCGATGAATTACCGTCATCCATCGGAAATTATGGATGAGATTGCAAGTCTTACCCCGGTTTACGGCGGAATAAGTTACAAGCGTCTTGAAAAGGAAAGCCTCCAGTGGCCCTGTCCGACAAAAGACCACCCCGGAACAACTACGCTATATACAGACCTCTTCTCCAGACCCGGCGGATTAGCCAGGTTCATGGCCCTTGACCATAAAGGCTCGGGCGAAGTCCCGGACAAAGAATACCCTTATGTCCTCATAACAGGAAGAATACGTGAGCACTATAATAACGGCTCAATGACACGCAGGGTAAAGGGCATTATGGAGCTTGTGCCTGAAGAACTGCTTGAGATAAGCAAAGAGGATGCAAAAAAATTAAAGATCAAAGACGGCAGCAAGGTTAAGGTTTCTTCAAGAAGAGGCAACATCAAAGTTAAAGTCAAAGTCACAGACCGTTCACAGTCTGGAAATGTATTTCTGACATTTCATTTTCCAGAGGCGCTTTCAAACCTCCTGACCTCAGGGCACAAAGACCCGATCACAGGCACTCCCGAATACAAATCCTGTGCGGTGAAGATAGAGAAGTAAATCTTTATTCCCCCTCCGTATCCAGCATCGGAAATGTTTATTTGCACATAAGCATGACACATTATTACTGTGTCATGGCACATTATAAGTTTATTTCCGGATACTTACTCCCTCCTGCTATTTTCTCCTAATTGCTTGATATTATTGCTGAAAACAACAATTAAATTATTTTTATGGTTCTGGCACGTTTCTTGTGTATAGCTTAATTATCTTCATACTCTTATTGCGTAGATTTTATCCGTAAGGATAGTAAGGTCGCCGCGTCTTTAAAAATATAAAAGATTTTATAGAAGTGATGCTGGAGTAAATATATCAGTTCTAACTTTACAGAAAGGAAGAACAGGAAATGAAAAAGAAATATCTGATATTAAGCATGGTGTTGTTGATGTGCGGATTTACGGTTTCTTCACAAGCAGCCCTTCAAGACCGTGGTGGCGGGCTTATCTACGATGAATACCTTGATATTACATGGCTTGCAGATGCCAACTACGCCGTGACATCGGGGTATGATGATGACGGCCTGATGACGTGGTCTGATGCCATGGAATGGGCTGATACTCTTGAGTATGCGGGGTATCCCGACTGGCGGCTGCCGGATATCACTATCCCCTGTGAAGGCATCGTCGGCTGCACTGTAAGCAGCGAGTTCGGTCACCTCTTTTATGTAGAGCTTGGAGGAACGCCCGGTCAACCGATCTCAGGAGACGTAAGCTATTTTATCGGTATCCAGGGGGGAGCTTACTGGATGCAGAGAACTTTTCCGCCCAATCCGGAATATGCAGTTGATTTTGACTTTTCAAGGGGGGTACCGGGAGTGAATCCAAAGACTCATGAAGCTTATGTCTGGGCTGTGCGTGATGGCGATTCTGCCCCGCCGGTAGTGCCGGAACCTATAAGTTCCATCCTTTTTGTTACAGGTGGAGTAGCTTTAGCAGGCAAACGTTATTTTAAGAGAAAGAAAACAGGCAATTAAGAAAAGAAATACAGCATTGTTTATATAACCACAATAAAAGAAAGGCTTTGGATATTTCAAGCCTTTCTTTTGCTCTATTACTTTTTCCATAAGATCGAATAATTTTATTATTTGAATAATTAAGAGGTTTCCTTATTTACTTTTACAGATAATTATTAGATAATAAAGGACACCAAATATCGACTCTCAGGTCAAAAACATACTAACTAAAAAATAATAACCTTCGTTAAGAAAATTACCTGTCGGTAATTTTGCCGGACTGATGTCTTATGAGGCGGTTATTATATAATACGACTGAATTGAAGCAGGGATGTTGCAGGGTTATCCTGTTGGCATTTACTGCTTTTAATAAAAATCTCTATTGAAGTCAGGGAACCTGCCTGAAAGAGATGGGAATATTGTAGTTATGGTGAAATTTTATGGTTACAGACCAGGATGTAACTCAGGGGGCGGAGCTGCAGGAAGAGAGAAAAAGCTCTTAATATAAATGCAATGCAATCTTAAGCTTTTGCGGTCATTGCTCATTTAAAAATAATACCCGGACTGAATTCAATGTTATCTTTTAGACGCAAATTACTTCTTAACTTATTTAAGCTTTCGGATATATGCATATTGATTGTCGCCCTCGCCGTTGCCTCAATGATTGTGCTATCCCCCGAAACATGGATGACATTAGGGGACTTTTTTTCCTTGCAAATCAAGGTCATACATATTATCGGCCTTTTTATGATGATACTGTTCTGGCACTTGATTTTTCATACGTTCCAGCTTTATTGCTCCCGGAGACTAAAGAGTAAGGTCAGTGAATGGAAAGATATTCTCAAGGCCACAATGACGGGAACAGTTATCCTGGCGATAGCCAGGCATGTTTTTTCCATTGATATTATTACCCCGTTTTTCTGCCTGGTTTTCTGGCTCTCAAGTACGGTCCTGACTATCTCTTTCCGCAGTATTTTAAGGTCTGTGCTCGCAAGGGTGCGTCTTTACGGAAGGAACCTGCGTTTTGTTCTGATTGTCGGAACAAACCAGAGGGCGTATGATTTCGCTAATAAGCTGGGAGAAAAAATGGAATCGGGATATCGCCTCATAGGGTATATTGACAAGAATATTTACCGGCCCAAAGAAGGGATGAATCTTCTGGGAACAATAGAGGACTTTTCCACAGTTATGAAGAACAATGTCATTGATGAGATTGTTATTGCCCTGCCTATCAAGTCATATTATGAAGAAATTCAGGAAATTGTGCAAAAGGCGGAGGAGCAGGGAATAGTGATACGATATCTTCCGCAGCTCTTTAATACCAGGGTTGCTGAATCAAGGGCCGAAATATTTGAAGATGTTCCCATACTGACAATGCAGTCCGGGCACCAGAACGGCTGGCAGTATGTAACAAAACGTGCCATAGACCTGATATTGGCATCTGTTTTAATAACTTTAACATTGCCTCTGATGGTATTTGCAGCCATTGCCACTAAACTTACATCGCCCGGTCCGGTTTTGTTTATTCAGGAAAGGATTGGATATAATAAAAGAGTATTCCGGTTTTATAAGTTCCGGACTATGGAAGCAGGTGCGGAAAAACAGCAGGCACAGCTTGAACACCTGAATGAGATGGATGGCCCTGTATTCAAGATCCAGAACGACCCGAGAATTACCAGGGTTGGCAAATGGCTTCGGAAATGGAGCATAGATGAACTCCCCCAGCTTTTCAATGTTATTAAGGGAGACATGAGCCTGGTAGGCCCCAGACCTCTTCCATTGCGGGATTTCAATAATTTTGAAAAAGACTGGCAGCACCGTCGCTGCAGTGTGCTTCCGGGGATGACGTGTACGTGGCAGGTGAACGGCAGGAATAAAATCTCATTTGAAGACTGGATAACGCTGGATATGGCATATATAGACAACTGGAAGGTCACTGATGACTTAAAAATACTTTGTAAAACAATTCCGGCTGTTATGAAGAAGAAGGGGGCTGCATAACGGCGCTGCTTGTCAAGATTCCCTGAAACCGGCTAAGATAAACAGGGAATAACAATAAACAGGAGAATGTACATGAAAATCAGGATTCCATATTTTTTAGCTATACTCATAACGTTTTTTGTTTGGCCGGTTTTATTAGGCGGATGTGCGTCAACAGGTAAAAAAGTAGAAGATATTTCTGATACTCCTTCTGTATCAGATGATGTTCCGGAAGAAATAAAGATCACGGAATTCATTCTCGGGGCAGGAGATACGATTGAGATTGCGGTTTACCGCCATGATGATTTAAAAAGAAGTATCCGGATAGATACTTCCGGGATTATAACATATCCCTTAGTCGGCGATATCAAGGCAGCAGGGCTTGGCATATTACAATTCAGGGACGATATCCGGGCCGGACTTTCAAAGTATATTGTCAACCCGCAGGTATCGGTTAATGTTACCTCTGTTCAGAGCCGGAAGTTCTCAGTCCTTGGTGAGGTCAAAACTCCCGGAATTTTCAGCCTTGAAAGTCCCACTACCTTTCTTGAGGCAATGGCCAAAGCCGGGGGATTTACAATAGATGCAAAACAAGAAAACGTCCTGCTCATAAGGGGTGGTGTGAATACAACCGAATTAGTGACACTTAATCTGGAGGAAGCCTTAAAAGAGGGGGATCTGGAACAAAACGGCTATGTCCGGAAAGGTGATGTCATATATGTGCCTGCAACAATTATCGCGAATGTAAGCAGGTATGCCCAGCACATTTCAAAAATAATAGCGCCTATGCTTTCGCTGGAACAGGGTTATTTTATCGGCCAGCAGATCGAAGCTGCATCAGGTTCTAAAGCTACTTCCAGAACTACTTCTATCACGGTTAATCCTCCGTCTCCTTGATCCTTGATCCTTAACCCTAAGATTAATTATAAAAGGAGAATGTGTTATGAAAAACGAGAATATTACAGGTACGGTTTGCAAATTTGGCATCACAGATTCAACAGGCAAAGGCAATATGAAGAACTTAATAGTTGGTTTCCTGATGTTATTTATAATGGTTTCATTAGTGTATACCTATGATGCATCAGCGAAGAAGAATATAGTCACAAACATAGTTGTTACATTCAGACCACCGGCGCCGGAGGAGCAAAAGACTATTGCCCGTAAACTTGAACTTACAGAGGAACAAAAGGCAGAGATGAAAGTGATTAACGGGAAATACAGGCAACAGTCTATGGCATTGAAAAACAAATACAATGCAGCTTATAAGGATGTTGTCCTGTTGATGAAAGAGGACAAGCCAAACAAAGAAAGAGTTAATCGGGAATTAAAAACTTTCCACAATATTCATTCACAAGTAGTTGATGTGGAGGTGCAATACTGGATGGACCTTAAGACAATTCTCACTCCTGCACAGAATAATAAACTGTGGGAGATTTTTGAAAAGGGCCGAATAAGAAAGTAGATGAATCATAATAGTTCAGCCATCAGCTTTCAGCGTTCAGCTCTCAGCTTACTGATAGCTGAGCGCTTACCATGAATCTGACAGGGAAAATCGCCTTAATCACAGGGGGTTCTAAAGGTATCGGCAAGAGAATAGCTTTAGAATTGGCAAGTAAAGGTGTGTCTGTTGCAATAAACTATGGGAATGACGATAAAAGCGCAGAAAAAACCGTTAATGAAATAATATCACTTGGTGGTAAGGCTGTTAAATTTAAGGCGGGGGTTGAACAATGGAGTGATGTTCAGGAAATGATCCGGTATGTAAAGGAGCATCTCGGTGAAATAGATATCCTTGTCAATAATGCAGGCATTGTGAAAGACGCCTCGATTGTTTACATGAACCCGGAGGACTTCAAGAATGTAGTGGAGACAAACCTCATCGGATGTTTTAATGCTACTAAAGCAGTCGCCCTGTCCATGATAAAACGCCGGAGGGGAAATATAGTCAATATATCTTCTCTGAGTGCAGTGACCGGCAACCCCGGGCAGTGTAACTATTCAGCCTCTAAAGGTGGGATAATATCCTTTACAAAGTCAATTGCCCGGGAGTTTGCGCCTTTTGGCATAAGGGTAAATGCTATCGCCCCCGGTCTTATTGACATCGGGATGACGGAAAAAATGGAAAGCAGACAAAAAGACAAGGTTATGTCCATGATTCCGGCAGGAAGATTCGGTAAACCCGGAGAGATTGCGTATGCAGCTCTATTCTTTGCATCTGACTTATCAAGTTATATAACCGGTCAAACCTTAATAATTGATGGCGGTCTGTCTATATAAGGAGGGCTATTATTCATGGAGAAATTCAGTGACCTTGAACAGCAGGTAAGGGAGATTATTGCCAAACAGATTGATATTGATATCTCAGCAGTAAAGAAAGATTCTTCTATTTCACAGTTAGGGGGAGACTCTCTTGTAGCGCTCCAGCTCCTGACGGTTTTTGAAAATCGCTTTAATATTACAATCCCTGATGATGATGCCGTGAAGATTGATTCGTTTAAATCTGCAGTGGATATTATTGAAAAACTATTAAAGAAATGAAAAAGAGAGTTGTTATAACAGGGTTAGGTGTCTTATCGGCCATTGGCATAGGAAAGGAAAGCTTCCGGAGCTCCTTGAAAGCCGGACACTCAGGGATAGGGAGGATAACACTTTTTGATCCCTCACCGTTCAAGTCCCGGATAGCCGGGGAAATAAAAGGATTTGATCCCTCCCGATATATTGACAGAAAAGATATCAGGTGGATGGACAGATTTTCCCAGATCGCAGTAGCGGCGTCACAGTTGGCAGTAGATGATGCAGGTATAAAACTTGATGGTGATGCAGGTATTATCATCGGCACGGGAACAGGCGGAATATTATGGCATCAAGACGCTATTGAGCAATATTTTTATCGGGGCCCTGCAAAAATGGACCCTGCCGACATACCTAAAATAATGTATAACTCAGCTGCAGGCCACATATCCATGAGATTCGGCTTGCAGGGTGAAGGTTATACAGTATCAACAGCCTGTGCTTCAGGCGCTCATGCCGTAGGAGAGGCGCACAGGCTTATAAGACATGGATATGCCGGGGTGATGATTGCCGGAGGCACGGATGTGCCGCTTAGTCCGCACCTGCATGGCGCATGGTGCGCCCTCAGGGTGCTTTCAACAAAAAATGATGTTCCGGAGGCTGCCAGTTGCCCTTTTGATAAAAACAGAAATGGTTTCGTGCTTGCAGAGGGAGCAGGCATCCTGATTCTTGAAGAACTTGAACATGCTTTATCCAGGTCAGCCAACATTTATGCTGAAATTATCGGATATGGGACATCTTTTGATGCAAGCCACATAACAGCTCCAAATGCGGGAGGTCAGATAATTGCCATTCAAAGGGCGCTTGATGACGGTAACGTGTCCCCTCAGGAGATAGACTATATAAATGCTCACGGCACAGCAACAAAAATAAATGATAAAGTGGAAACCAGGGCAATAAAGGAAGTTTTCGGTAAGCGGGCATATTCAATTCCGGTGAGTTCAACAAAATCCATGACAGGGCACACTATGGGCGCAGCCGGGGCAATTGAACTTATAGCGTGTTGTCTGACACTAAAGGATAATATAATTCCGCCGACAATAAACTACAGTGAGCCTGATCCGGAGTGTGACCTTGATTATGTGCCTAATAATGCCCGGGAGGCAAATGTTAATACGGCGCTTTCAAACTCTTTCGGCTTCGGCGGAAATAATGCGGTGTTGATTATCAGAAAGTAAAAATTTAATACGTGAATAGAAGCATCCCCTGATGAAGCGCCTATCCTGGAAAAGATAAAATCTTTGCCTACCCTTTTTCAAAGTTGGTACATGCATTTTGGCAGGAATCGTAAAAAAAATTTATGAGCAATTTCACTATGAATTGGTGATAATGATTAAGATTTAATGACGGTTGCACGTAGAATAGCAAAAAACACACTATTTATTTTTACCTCAGGACTCATATCAAAGGCAATCGGTGTTGCCTTGATAGTATATGCGGTTAGAATTCTGGGACCTTCAGATTTTGGTGTTTATACACTCATAACTACTGTTGTCTTTTTTTTCTCGTTTTTCATTGATCTTGGAATAACTCCGATGGCAATAAGAGAACTTGCCAGAGACAGAGAAAAAATTGAGCATCTTTTTAACCATATCCTGACTCTTCGCCTCTCATTAGCGCTACTCCTTTATCCTGCATTGATTCTTGCGGTTAATCTTCTTGGCTATGACGATAGAATTAAGGCGCTTATTTATTTGATGGCTGTAGCCTTTATATTAACAGCATTTTCAGGTTCTTTTAAAATACTCTATTTCTCCATGGAGAAGATGCAGGTGCCATCCGTTATAGAGGTTTTAGTGTCGTTTATCTCATCTTCAGCCGGCATTTTGATTCTTTATCTCGGTTATGGCCTGACAGGGCTTGTATTAGTTGTTTTGACAGGAAATGCACTTGGAGCGCTTATTTCAGGCATATGGGTTAGACGGTTTGTCATGAAGTACAGTTTTTCATTTAACAGGGTTATCTGGACCGACCTTTTAAGGCAAGCGCTTCCTTTTGGCATGATCGCTTTCCTTAATGGAATAAACAGACACATAAGTATAATTCTCCTGTCAAAACTTAGCGGTCCGTTTCCGCGTGATATTGCAATAGGATATTATTCGCCGGCGCAGAAGATGGCTTCATCGCTGATCCCTTTGGTCAGAAGTCTCAGGGTGGCTTCGCTCCCTACTATTTCAGGAAATATTGATAAGAAAAAAGTTGTTCAAAAAATATTGGAGAAAACCACTCAGTTTTCGTTAATCTGTGTAAGCATACCATTATTAATTGCAGCCCTGTTTTTTTCTCATGATTTAATGACGTTTGCTTTCGGCAGCGCGTTTAGCGAGTCATCTCCCGCCTTCCGGATACTTGGTGTTGCTTTTGCAATTCAGGCATTCAATACCCCTGCTATTTCAACACTTTCAGCAACAAAAGATATATATAAATTTGTTCCCTGGGCAACACTTTCTATTCTTATTACTATAGTTTTTTGTATAGTTCTTATTCCGGTAATGAGTTTTAAAGGTGTTGCAATCGCTGTTTTAATCGGTAATCTGTTCAGGGCAATGTCTGTGCAATTACTCCTGAGAAAAATAATGGGTATCAGAATTTTTATTCCTGCAAGATATATGAAGGGCTTTGTGATTTTATTGTTTATATCTTTATTGTCTTTTGTAATTAATAGCTTTGATGTACATTTTTTATATAGAATATTTACGGTGTTACTTGTATACATACTATGTGTATTGATTTTGTACAGGACTCAAATCGGGGAGTTCAGAAGCTTATTAAAAGCCGGGATATGATGCCGGATTGCAATAGCTTGATAGAACTGACAGTTATCTGCTGAGGAAGGAAAAGAAAAATTGAAGAAAAAGTTCAGGGGAGCAGGATATCCGGTATGAAAAAAAATAAAGTAGCGATAATAGGAATTGACGGCGGGACATTTGACATTATAGACCCTCTGTTAAAAAAGGGGGATCTGCCGAACATTGCATCAATTATGAAGAACGGCTGCCGGAGTGAGCTGACTACGACAATCCCACCCATAACTTTACCTGCATGGGTCTCACTTGCCACCGGTGTGAATCCCGCAAAACACGGCATTTATTATTTCTCGTCTGATACACATAAGACTTATGACGAAGGCCCGCTCGTCAATACAACGAATATAAAGGCAAAACCCCTCTGGCAGATTTTGACGGAGAATGACAAAAAATGTATTGCCGTTACAATTCCTTTTACATATCCTCCAATGAAGGTTGACGGCGCCATGGTATCCTTCCCGGTCAGGACAGGACAGATTGATAAGTTCCGCAGTTATCCACCTGAAATAATGGATGAATTAAAACGTGAATTAGATTTAGAACAGCAAAAGATCGAGAGTTTAAGACACATTTTAAATACATCCGCAAAGGGAGATGCTTCATCAAGGGTGGTTAGCTTGCACAAAAAGGCTGTTGAAATGATTACGGATGCTACGCTCTACCTGATGGATAAAGTAGACTGGTCTTTTCTTATGACCGTTTTCCAATCCTCGGATGTTATGCAACATTGCTTCTGGGCGCATATGGATAAAGATCATCCTTATTATAAAGCGGCGAACCATGAAAAATATGGCAATGTTATCTTCGATACTTACAGGAAAATAGATGCTGCTATCGGCAGGATAATAAAAAAAGCAGGAAAAGACACAACGTTTATTATCATGTCGGACCATGGCGCCGCCCCGGTCCACAAGTACTTTTTTACCAATAAATGGCTGATGAAAAAGGGATGGCTTGTCCTTAACGGGAAAAGGCCGTATAAAGTTGATATTAAAAGTCGCCCGCTGGAAAAAGTGTTGGCAAGAATAGGGATGAAGGGTTTTATTAGGTTTCTTCCTTATCATGTCAGAACCGCTAAAATCCCGTCCCCGAATAAAAGATTCCTCCCGTTGTCTGAACTGATTGACTGGAGTAAGACTAAGGCCTACGCAACCAATACAGGCATAAATATCAATCTGAAAGGAAGAGAGCCAAACGGTATAGTTGAACAGGGCGAGTATGACAGGACTTCAAATAATATAAGAGAAGAACTCTATAAGTTGCTTGATCCCCAGACCGGGGAAAAGGTTATAGACAAAGTATTCCGGCGGGATGAGATTTACCATGGCCCTTATCTTGAAGATGCCTATGACCTCTATTTCACCCCCGAAAGGTCACTCTACCTGCCCACGAAAAGCTTGAATTCCAGGGACATAATAGAGCCGTTGCCTGACAAGGAAATGTCTATGACGGCCCATCATTTTAATTGTATGAAGGGGATTTTTATGACCCAGGGTCCGAATATCAGCAGAAAATGCAGGCCTGACAGCCCCGAAATTATCGATATCCTGCCAACCGTCCTCTATCTCATGGGAATCAAGATTCCTGACAATGTTGATGGAAGAGTTCTTGAAGAGGTTGTAAATGAGGATTATCTCAGAGACAATCTTATCGGGTTTTCTTCTGCAAAAGCTTACGAGGGACATGAGGCCACTCCCATTCTGAAGCAGGATGAAGATGAGATAAGAAGACAACTAAGAAATCTTGGTTATATAGAATAGAGATGACGAGAAACAAACTTCTAATTATAATTGCGCTGGTGTTGGCGGCTGGATTTGCAGTCTATAGCAAAGTTGTAAAAATTCCACAAAAACAGGTGTTGTTACAGCAGGAAAGCTCTATCAGGGAGAGTGAGCCGGTAATTAAGGATGTTGCTGCAAACACCTTAGCTGAATCGCCATGGCCCGCCTTCCAGGCAGATATAAAGCACAGCGGACGAAGCATCTATAAAGGACTTGATAATCTCAAGAAAAAGTGGGTCTTTCAGGTTAACAGCATAGTAGAATCCTCTGTTGTTATAGGGGTGGACGGCTTTCTGTATTTCGGCGCTTATGATTCAAACTTTTATTCCATTACGCGATTAGGCAAGATGCGCTGGAAATTTCCGACACGCGGGCCTGTAAGGGCAACCGCTGCCATTGCGAAAGATGGAACTATATATGTTGCTTCAAGAGACGGGACTTTATATGCTTTAAATAGTCACGGGAAGGCCAAATGGATAAGGGTATTGTCTGAAAAACCGATAGATTCTTCCCCTGTAATAGGGCCTGATGGCACCATCTTCGTTGGCTGTCATGACGGGTATCTATATGCAGTAAACCCTGATGGCACATTACGATGGGTGTCGGAACCATTGGGACATATAAGCGCTTCTTCACCTGCAGTTGCGGAAGACGGCACAATCTATATAGGGTCTTACGATGGAAGCTTATACGCTTTAGACAATAATAATGGAAGGGTTAAGTGGAAATTCCAGACTTCCGGAGGGGTCCGGGCATCCCCTGCAATATCTGATGGAACTATTTATATCGGATCAAGGAGCGGGATATTGTATGCTGTAAACAGTAGCGGGACGTTGAAATGGAAATTTAATACCAAAGGCGACATCAGGTCCAGTGCTGCTGTTTCTGAAGACGGCAAAATATTCTTCGGCTCCTGGGATGGCTATTTTTATGCACTTTCTAATAAAGGACGCTTGTTATGGAAATACGATACAGGCAGACCTATAGAGGCCTCGGTATCTATGGATAGATCAGGCAATGTATATTTTACATCGCTCACTGCGCGTCTGTATGTTTTAAATCCTGATGGTAAATTAAAACAAAAATTAAAAACGGCTACTTTTATCCACGGAACCCCGGTTCTCGATGCTGATGGCACCGTTTACCTTACCGCAGGCACCAGGGTACTTGCCTTCGGTATTCCATTGCCTGCGCTCGACTTAACCATCGACAAAAGAGAGTTTTCATTAAAAGAGCCTGTTAAGGCTACGGTAAAATTGAGTAATAAGCATAGTGAAAATATTTCATTACATTTAAAGGTGTGGTTGGATTTTATTGAGAATGGACAAATGAAGATTATCACAGTAGAAGATAAATTGGTTTCAATCATTCCCGAAGGATTAATTTTTGACATGTTGCTTAATCCTTCTATCAAGGAAGGTGATGAAGGACTCTATAAATTTGGAGCAAGGGTTATTTTGCCTGTAACAGGTGAAGAAATAGATTACAAGGAAATATTTTTCTACAGACATGCCGAATAACAGTAAAGACAGACGATTTTTAGTGATAGGTCTCGATGGCGCGACTTTTGACATTATAAAACCTATGCTTGAAGAGGGTAGATTACCCACTTTTCAGAAGCTGATGAATGAAGGAGCGTGGGGTGAGCTTCGCTCCACCACCTTGCCCGTGACCCCTCCTGCATGGGCCTCTTTCATGACAGGGAAAAATCCGGGGAAACATGGCGCTTTCGGGTTCTATTCACATAAAGACGGCTCATATGATACGGAACTTGCTACGGGTCTGACAATAAGGGCAAAAAAGATATGGGACTATTTTGATCCGTCAAAAAAGATAGGCCTGATAGATATTCCTCTTACATTCCCTCCTGAGAAAATTAACGGCTGTATGATATCGGGAATGCCTGTCCCTTCCGAACAGAGCATCTTTACTTATCCACCTGAATTGCATACCGAGATTATCAGTGAGATAGGTGATTACATGATCGACAGGCATCTAATGGAAAGATCAAGAAGCAACCCCGTTGAAAGCCTCAAGCAATTATACAGCTATACCAGAATGAGAAAAGAAGCAGCGGAATATCTTATTAAAACAAAGGGGCCGTTTGATTTCTTTATGGTTGTATTCAGGGGAACGGATTTTATACAGCATGCAGCTTTCAAATTCCTTGATGATGAATATTCATCGTCGCATATTGAAGAGACAAAAAAATTCAGAGACGTTATCTTCCAGATGTATGAAAAAATGGACGGATATCTGGCAGCACTTATAGAGCTTGCAGGAGAAGATACTACTGTAGTACTGATGTCTGATCACGGAGGGGGGCCGTTGAGGAAAAGGTTCCACTTAAACAGGTGGATGAAAAAAGAGGGTTTTCTTGTTTTAAAAGGTAATTCACCTATGCGGTTAACGATCAGACACAAAAAAATATCGGAACTCCTGGATAAGGTCAGGCTCTCTTTTTTAAAAGCGTTTCTGCCTGAGTGGATAAAGTCCGTCAGCATTCCGCTGCCCCACTCCTATATGCTCCCCCCGGTTGACCTTGTTAACTGGCAAAAGACCAGGGCATATGCAAATCTCATCTGGTCTGACGGCGTTATCAGGATTAACCTGGAGGGGAGGGAACCGAAAGGAATAGTTGACGAAAGCCGCTGTGAAGAGCTTAAGGAGCACATTATTGAAAAACTGAAAAAAGTTAAAGACCCGGATTCCGGCCTGGAAGTAATAGCCGCCGCCCATAAGAGAGAAGAAATCTACTCCGGGCCGTTTGTGCAGGAAGCTCCTGACATCCTCCTTCTGACAAGAAACCAGGAGTATGCCTTCACGTCTTCACTTTTAGGAGATGAGATTTTTGAAACACCTCAGGACCCGACCCCCGCAAATCACAGAATGAACGGCATATTCCTGATAAAAGGGCCGGATATCAAGAAAGGCTTAAACCTGCCGGTCAAAGATATTGCAGATATTGCACCCACTATATTGTACCTGATGGGGAATTCAGTGCCTGAAGATATGGATGGCAAAGTGATAAAAGACGCGATAGAGCAGGATTTTCAGAAAAAACGTCCGGTGACTTATGTAAAAGAAGATGAATACGATAAACATAAAACCGATAACGTTCAATTCTCAGATGAAGAAATAGATAAGATTCAGGAAGGTCTCAGAAATCTGGGATACATGGGATAGATGACAACCCTTGACAAATTAAGGGGCGCAAAAAACATTATGTTTGTCAATCATCATCTCGCCATGGGTGATGCGGCGCTCCTGTCACCCATTTTCAAAACAGTAAAAGATAATCTTCCGGATACGTCAATATCGGTTCTCACGCGACATTATGCATTGGATTTTGTCAGAGCCATACCTTCCGTTGATGATGTCGCAGACATCGAATCGGTCATGAAGACCTCTGATGATAATAGTTACCGGCTTAAAATTTATAAACTTTTTCAACTGGTGTCTTTTTTCAGAAGACACGGATGTGATTTCATTATGTTGAGAAATGACAGGAGAATTCCTCATACAAAAAAGTTGCGCCTTGCAGGAAAACTCAGTGGCGCCGGCATTATCTCGATAAGCCCGTATCTGGAAAAACATATGAATAAATCACGGCATATTGTTGAAACATATTACAGTATTCTCCAAGACATGGGATTTAATGTCCGTGAAAAAGGTAAATTATACATCAGCCTCTCCCCGGATAATAAAAAATTTGCAGGAAATTACCTTAAAGGCAAAGGGATTATCAACACTGCCGACAGAATAATAGGAATAAGTCCGACAAGTAATTTGAAAGTCAAGAACTGGAATTCTAAAAATGTCGCGGAGTTGTGTGAAAACATGAGGGGCAAAGCAAAGGTTATCGTTTTTACTACAGATAGAAACGTTATAGAAGAGATATCCGAACTAACAAAAGTCGCGCCTGTCTTTGTCGGGCGTATGGAGTTCGGCGATCTTTTGGGACTTCTATCTTTCTGTGATGTTTTCGTAGGTGTAGATACAGGCCCCACTCATGTGGCGGCAGCCCTCGGTGTTCCTGCAATAGGGCTCTATGGGCCGACTTCAGGGACAATAGCAGGCCCTTATGGAAAGAATTGTTTATTCATTCAGGCTGAAACGGATTGTCCTGTTTACAATCCCCTTGCCCTTTTTTCGCCGTTGGAAACGCTGCAGGACTGTTATGTCAATGACAGGTGTTTGCGCCGGGACACAAACTGCGTTGATGCGATAGGCGCTGAGGAAGTCACGGAAAAGGCCATATGGCTGCTGAATGCAAACTCATCAAACAATAATATGATACCCGGGAAAAATTGAAGTCGAAAGTATTTGTAATAGGAATAGACTCTGCAACCTTTGATGTTATCAATCCGTTGATAGACAGAGGATACCTTCCGAACCTTGAGAAATTAATTCAAAATGGTGTTTCCGGAAAACTCAGATCCACGATGCCGCCGGTCACGCCCCCGGCCTGGACTTCTTTTATGACGGGTAAAAATCCCGGCAAGCACGGGGTCTTTGATTTCTATGCATCCACGTCCCTGGGATATGACAGACCGGTATTGAATTCCAAATATATCAAGTCCAGGACAATCTGGAAGCTGCTTTCCGAACATGGGAAGAAAGTCGGGGCCATAAATGTGCCTATGACACATCCGGCAGAGGAAGTCAACGGGTTTATCATTCCGGGTATGCAGTATGGTCTTGATACCGGCAATGACTTTGCATATCCTCCGGGATTGATGCAGGAGCTGGAGAAAGCCATCGGCGGCTACAAAGTATTATACGGCGACATGATTTCTCTTTATACGGACAGATACAAATATCTGTTAAAAGAGTGGCGGGAAATCGTAAAGATGAGAGAGAAGGCTGTCCTCTACCTGATGGAAAAGTATGAATGGGATTTCTTCATGGCCGTTTTTTACTCGGTGGATGTAATGCAGCATCATTTCTGGAAATATTACGACAAATCGCATCCAAAACACAAACGATCGGAATATTCTGAAATAATACCGGAGTTTTACAGGTATATTGACTCTTCTGCAGGGAAGATACTGGACAGACTTGATGAAGACACAATTGTCATGGTTGTTTCAGATCATGGAGCAGGACCGGAACACAAGGCATTCTATATTAATAAATGGCTTGCCGGGCAGGGCCTTCTCTCATTCAAGAAGAAATATACCTATTTGTGGAAAATGAGGCTTCCGCACATGATGTATAAAGTATTGAGACGGTCGGGGGTAAAGGCAATAGAATGGACAGTCCCGATTCCCTATTTGCCGTTTCTATGGAGACACATTGATCCAAGGGAAGGATTGCGTGTTCATGAGCTGATTGACTGGAGCCGGACCAGGGCCTATGCAGGCAATCATACGGAACAGGGGATATATATAAACCTTAAAGACAGAGAGCAGGGTGGAATCGTTGCACAGGGAGAAGAATATGAAAAGACGAGGGATCTAATCATAGAAAAATTGGGCGACCTGAATGATCCGGCTACAGGGGTAAAGATAGTCGACAGAATTTATAAAAAAGAAGAGGTGTATCATGGTCCTTACACACACTTGGCCCCGGATATCTTTGTTGATATGAAAGAGGGCAGTTATCTTATTCAAAAAGAGGTTTACCACAAGGAATTATTCAGACTTGCAGATAAAAGTTCGGGAACCCATAAGATGGACGGGATTTTTATTATGAAAGGGGCTGATGTCAAGCAGGGCGTGAAGGCTGAGAATCTTAGTATCATGGATATTGCGCCTACGATACTCTATGCAATGGGGCTGCCTGTGCCTGGTGATATGGATGGCAAGGTATTAAATAACTTATTCCGGGATTCATTTCAGGAAGCACATCCGGTGAAATACCTTGACGCTGAAAGCGAAGGCATAACAGATGGGCAAGGTGTTTACTCCCCCGATGAATCGGGAAAGATGAAAAAAATGCTGCGGGACCTGGGCTATATGGGATAGGCTGGAAACATGTCCGTTCAGAAGAACTATTGTATCGAAAAATATAAAGACGGAGACGAGAAAGAGATAAACCGTCTCTACAATGAAATTATATCTTTGCCCGGCTATAGAACTCTTGAAGAATGGCATTGGAAAATGAAGGAAAATCCTGCGAAAGTGAAGGATTTGTCAAACTATATTTCCCTGGCAAAAGCAGAAGGAAAGATTGTCGGTCAGTATGCATCCTGGCCTGTTGACATTAAGTGCGGGGAACAAATTCTCAAGGCAGCTCATCCAATGGAAAATTTTATCCATCCGGATTTCAGATTGTCTTTTCAGGTCCAGCTCGATATGTCGAACAAGCAGTTCGAGCTGGGAGCGAAAGAAGATGTGCGCTTCGGCTTCGGCTTTCCGAACGAAGCCGCCTATTTAATCGGGAAAAGATTTTTGGGATATAAAGATATGGGGAAGCTGGTTACGCTGTCAACCAGGTTGTCCTTATCGTTTCCTGTTAAGAGAAGGATGCCTTTTCTGCCGGAAGCCTTGTTGAGTATTATCCGGAAGACAAGCGGTTATTTTTATAAGGTTAAACTCAAATTAAACAGTCGAGAACCGGATTTGTCAGTGGAAGAAATTCATAGATTTAATGATGACTTCGATGAATTCTGGCGGAAAGTCAGCCGTTATTACCCGCTCATTGCAGTGAGGAACAGCGCCTATATGAACTGGCGCTATTTCAAGAAACCTACGAAGGAATATAAAGTTTTTGTTGCCAGGGATGAAAAGGAGATAAAGGGATGCATTGCAGTGAAGATCAGTGCGGACCCCACCTATTACCCTGGGGCCAGGGTGGGGTTTATTATGGAACTCCTGTGTCTCAAAGAAAGTGGTGTTCCCGAGAGGCTGATAAAAACCGCATTATATTATTTTCTTTCTCGTGGAGCCGACTTTTCAGTGGCAGTCATGGTCGAAAATGATTTCTTATTCAACAGCTTTCTAAAATCAGGCTATATTATTGATGATAAGATATACACGCACCCCGTGGTATTCAAACCTTCTGATGTGAACGTAATCGATGTGGATATACTCCGTGATCTGAGAAACTGGCATATAACATTTGGAGACTTTGACCCGCAGTGAAAATACTGCATGTCCATGACCATTACCGGCCTTGTGGTGGAGCAGAGGTTTATTTTATGGATATCCTTGACTCCCTTGAAAAGAAGGGTCATGAAAACGTTGTTCTGTACTCGGCGCTGAACGAGAGTGAAGAAAACGGTGGAACAAGGAAAGAGTATTTTGTGCCCCCCTCTCCGGGCCTTCGCAGGGGTTTTTCTTTGTTCGGGCGCATTCGTAAAATAGTAAGTCATGAAAAGCCGGATGTTATTCACATTCATGGTTTCCATGGGAACACGAGTCCCTTTGTTGTGAGGATTTTGAGAAAAATGGGGCCGAGCGTACATACAGCGCATGATGTGCTTGCATTCTGTTTAAATCACAAGAAAATACATGGAAACGAGGAATCCACCTGTACAAGGCCTGTGGGCTGGGGCTGCCTGACATCGGGATGTGTAAGGCCTTCACGGGAAATGGACATGCGCTTTATCATAAAGTCCGCCATTGTTCAGCATATTGAGATGCTGCAATACCGCCGTTTTAATAAGATCATTGTTGCGAGCGATTACATGAAAAAAGAGATGATTCGAAACGGGATCTCGCCTGACAGGGTCGAATGTCTCTACTATTTCCTGAATGTGGAAAACGACTGGGCAAGCCGGGTCGGTGAAATAGGCAAAGACAATACGATTCTCTATGTGGGTAGAATCGAAAAGAACAAGGGCGTAGTAGAGTTCATTGAGATATTGAGTATGATACGGGACGTATCATGGAAGGCAAAAATCATTGGATACGGCAATGCCGGGGATGAGGTGCGGAACAAGATAAAGGTCATGGGTCTTTCAGAAAAAATAGATATGCTTGGTCATGTAACACACGGGGAATTGTCGCAACACTATATTGCATCGTCCCTGGTTGCAGTGCCATCCTGTTATCCTGAGCCGTTCGGCCTGGTCGGGCTTGAAGCAATGTATTTCGGAAGACCTGTTGTAGCCTTTAACGTAGGTGGAATAGGTGAGTGGTTAAAGGACAAACAAACGGGATTTCTGGTTGAGTTCCCCGACAGGAAACTTTTTGCAGAGAAAATTGAGTGTCTCTTAAGAGACAAATCACTGTCCGAGAAATTCGGGAAGAACGGACAAGAAGAAGTAAAACGTTTCCTGTCAAAAGAAGACCACATCAATTGTCTGCTGCACATCTATCAAGGAGTTATAAACAATTGGAAAACCCGGCGCTGAAGCAGAAGGCGTCTCTGAGAATCACCTATGTTCTTCCGGTATACTGGCCGGCCATAGGAGGATGTGAACTACATACACATGAACTTGTAAAAAGGTTATCGGAAAAACACGATATAAATGTTATCACCCTGATTGATAACCAGGAAGATAAGCTTTCTCATGAACTCTGGGTTGCCTGTATACTTAAAGCGCCGTCAAATTCAGTTGAATACAGGGATAATCATGCAAGAGTAACCAGGTTATCTTTAAAACCGTTGGAAAAATTATTAAATCTTCCCCTGGCTCGAATGCAAAGCCCGAAGCTTCCTGATATAGCCGTCAGGTTAATGATGGAACGGCTGTCGAATTTTTATATGAAGAAATTAACCGATATGCTAAGAGGTTCCGACCTGGTGCACTGTGTTCACGGAGGTGTTGCCTATTTCGGATATGCAGCATATAAAGCGGCAAGCAAGCTCGGGATACCATTTATCTATACGCCTCTCCTCCACCTGTATCACGAGAACCGGCGTGAGGACTTAAAGAAAAGCGGGAATCCCGTTAGTTACAACCCTCAGCTTCATTTAAGCCCGAGAGGATGGACAGATGATTACTGGTATCAACTTTGCTTTGATGCAGATGCCCTTATAACAATGACGGATTTTGAAAAGGATTTTTTTGTCCGGAGAGGCATACCGGAAAAAAGAGTCCATAAAATCGGGGTAGGGCCCTTAGTCTTCGATAACTCCACAAAGGATTTCCGGCAGGAATATAATCTTGAAAAGGAAAAAATTGTATTGTTTCTCGGACGTAATGTCGAATACAAGGGGATAGAAGAACTTTTAAAGGCAGCCGCTGTTGTATGGGGGAAAATACCTGATACTCATTTCTTTTTTGCAGGGCCGAAAGAAGGGGATTCCGAAAATATTTTCAGACGCTACAGTGACTCAAGGGTACATGTTCTGGGTTTGGTGTCGGAGAGTGAAAAGGCTGCCTTATTAAAGGCGTGTGATGTCTTTTGCATGCCCTCGATGGAGGAAAGCCTTGGCGGAACTTTTCTTGAAGCATGGATGTTTGAAAAACCGGTTATAGGAGCGAATATCCCCCCCTTAATGGAATTGACGGAAAACGGGCAGGGAGGGTTTCTTGTTAATCCCGTTGCCGGGGAGATAGCTGAAAAAATATGCAATTTGCTTGAAGATACGGATCTGGCGCGCCGCATGGGGAAATGGGGCAAAAAAAGAGTGTCCGAAAATTATACCTGGGAAATGATTACAGGAAAAATGGAAGATATTTATATGAACCTGCGTAATGGTTCACAACCGGTTGGAACATATGATCGGGCAATGAATAAACAGGTTGGCGCCGGAAAGAAAATATGAAAAAAATAATTATCTTAGGCGCCGGCCCGACAGGGCTGGGAGCTGCATGGAGGCTACGGGAACTTGGGTATAAGAATTGGGCCATTTATGAGAAAAATGGTTACGTAGGTGGATTGGCTGCCAGTTTTGTTGATAATAAAGGTTTTACATGGGATGTCGGCGGTCATGTTCTTTTTTCTCATTACGAGTATTTTGACAATCTTGTTTTCAAACTGTTAAACAATGAATATCTTGAACATTTACGTGAGAGCTGGATACGTATCTTCAATACCTGGGTTCCGTATCCATTCCAGAACAATATACGATACCTCCCCAAAGAAGCCATTTATGAATGTATTAGCGGATTGCTTAATGTTAATGGAAACAGCAAACATTCGGACAATTTCCATGAGTGGATAATGAACACCTTTGGTTCAGGCATCGTGAAATATTTCATGGAACCGTATAACAGTAAGGTCTGGGCATATCCGCTCCATGAGATGTCCAAAGACTGGATAGCTGAACGTGTCAGTGTTGTTGATATTCAACGCGTTCTTAAAAACGTGATATTTGAGCTGGATGATATAAGCTGGGGGCCGAACAACAAGTTCATATTCCCATTGCATGGCGGAACAGGAGAGATATTCAGGAGATTTGTCCCTTATATAAAGGAGCGCCTGTATCTTAATAAAGAAGTTGTCGGGATAGATATGAAAAGAAAGACCGTCATGTTTGCAGATGGGGAAAAAGAATCATATGACTGTCTTATAAATACAATGCCCCTTGATGTTTTTATTAAGAAAGCAGGCCGTGTGCCTGAAACTGTTCGTGAGCAGATATCATCTCTCAAGCATTCAAACGGACTGATCGTTGGATTAGGTTTCAGAAAAAAGATTGACAACAGCAAGTGCTGGATGTATTTCCCTGAAAACGATAATCCTTTTTACCGTGTTACAAATTTTTCGAATTATTCTTTTAATAACGTCCCTTATGGAGATACAGAGCAGTTTTATTCATTGATGTCTGAAACATCCTGTTCCGACTATAAACGGGCGGATAAAGAAAATATTATTGAAGAAACAATCCAGGGTTTAATTAATTCCGGTATGATCAAAGAAAAAGACAGAGAGCTTATTATCTCCGAGTATGTGATGGATGTAGAATACTCTTACCCCATACCCACTCTTCAAAGAGATAATGCGCTGAAAACCATACAGCCGTATCTCGAGTCTGAGAACATTTTTTCAAGGGGACGTTTCGGCGGATGGAAATATGAAGCCGGCAATATGGACCATTCTACTATGCAGGGAGTTGAGGTTGTGAATAAGATATTGCTCAATAAAGACGAGACAGTCTATACCCTCTGAATCCGTAGTTTAATAAATTAATCTTCAGTTGAGTTCAATGCATGTCTATCCTGAAAAATGAAAACATTATATGTATCTCCTGGCTTGTATGGGATTCAATTCCCCTGGTCATGCACCAGATGATGACACGATTGGCAGAACATAATCGCGTTTTGTTTGTAGACCCCCCGGTGGCATATAGCAATCTTGCAATCAAGCCCTCCTTATTGAAAAATCATTTTCAAAAGACATTATTGTGGCTTCGCGGAGTCAGGAAAGTTAAAGATAACCTGCATGTTTTTTACCCGCCGCCACTGGTAATGCAGTATGGTCATGTAAATTTTGCCGATAAGTTTAACCAGGATTTAACTGCACGCGCTATTAGAAAAGCCGCTGATAGCTTAGGATTTAAAAATCCCATTCTCTGGATATACCATCCTTACGCTATCCGTCCTGACGGTCAGTTTAATGAGAAACTTGTTTGCTATGATTGCAATGACGATGTTGGATTTTTCTATTGCGCTCATTTTAATAAAAGAAAGAAACTGGCAATAATGGAGGAAGAACTGACAAAAAATGCGGATATTGTCTTTGCAACATCAGGAAATCTTTTTAATCTCAGGCGCAAGCAGAATCCCCGAACGTATTTCTTCCCTTCAGGGATAGATTTCGACCACTTCAGGAAAGCCCTTTCGCCTTCACTCCCTGTTGCAAATGATATGCGGAATATACCGAAACCAATTATAGGGTTTGTCGGGGGAATGGTGAATGCCAAGATGAATTGGAGCTGGATTGAAAGCGCATCTAATGCAAAAGTTGATTGGTCCTTTGTTTTTATCGGTCCATGCGCTGAAAAACCTCCTGGTGACATAACACGTAAAAAGAATATTTATTTCCTGGGAACCAGGGATATGGAATGTCTTCCTCAATACTTAAAAGCATTCGATGTCTGTATCATTCCTTACCAGGGCGAGGAGTTCCTGAAGAATTGTTTTCCAACAAAAGTCTTCGAGTATCTTGCGGCAGGCAAACCCGTTGTTTCCGTCTCTATTCCTGCACTGGAAGAATACAGCAAGGTAATCAGCTTAACAAGGAATGTCGAGGAATTTATATCTAACATAGAAAACGCATTAAAAAAAGGCAAGGATGATGCGGCTGTTAAGAGTTATATTGAAACCGCCGGGGGGGAAACATGGGAGAACCGGGTAAAAGGAGTATCGGAAGTGATAACGCTTTTGTTGAAGCAAAAAAGACATGCCGATAATGCTAATTAAAAAAACCCTTAAAGAAATTATATTTAGATTGCTGGGGTTAATGATTATTCCTTTATGGAGAGACAATAAAAAGGATATAGATAAAACCAAAATTAAAAAGATTTTAGTTTTTGAAGGCGGCGGGATAGGGGATCTTTTAAGGGTATTGCCCGCTATCAAAGCTTTCCATGATAATTTTCCCAAAGCAAAAAAATCGCTTGTTGCATCTCCTAACTCTCATGAAGTTCTAAAACTATTTCCATATAAAAGCATAATTTCTGAAATTATTGACTATAACCCTAATGGAATGCACAGGAGTTTTATTAAAAAGATTTTTTTAGTTAAAAAATTGCGTGAAAAAGGTTTTGACTTAATATATAGCCCTGCCCGGGGCCAGGGGTTAAGAGAGTTAATCATTATGAGTTTTCTTATCGGCGCGCCTTACAGGATTGGATTCACTGAAGGCAGGATTGGATTGTTGAATAACATACGGTTGGATTTTGACGGATGCACTTCAATTCTCCAGCAAAACCTGTCTTTGCTTGAGATGAGTAATATTAAAGTCAGGGATAAGAATATCGGCTTAGAAATACCGGGTAGTGAAAAAGAATTTATCAATAAGATGTTTGACCGTAATCTTTCAAAACCCGTTATCGCTATTCATCCGGGGGTTTCCTGTTACGGCGAATATAGAAGTTGGCCGTTGTTCAAGTTTATCGAGTTGGTTAAACTGCTTTTAAAGAACTATAACGCTTCGGTTATTTTACTGGGGGGGAAAGAAGATGTTTTTTTAGGCAATGAGATTATTAGATGTATTGAATCTCCAGCAGTAATAAGTTTAATTGGAAAAACTTCAATATCGCAGATGGCTGCTGTTATTAAACATTCCAATCTCTTTATCGGCAATGATTCGGGTCCTTTACATATTGCCATAGCTTTAAAAACGCCTTCTGTTGCTATTTTCGGTTCTACGTTAGCAGAACAGGTTTTGTCATCTATGGATTTTTGTGTTGTGGTAAGGAAAGAACTGCCTTGCAGCCCATGTTATACCCATATGAGCAATTTTGAGCAAAATTGTAAGGATATCAGGTGTTTAAATGAAATTACAGTCTCAGATGTTATGGATGGTGTCAAAAGAATGTTGGCAGTTAACGCCAAACAAGTCGAAATTCAAAAAAATAATTGAAGGAGTTTTTTAAATTGAAAAAACGGATATATAAAACCCACATTCCGCACTCGCGAGAGGGCAGTTTTTGGAATTTCACATTCAAATTGAAACAGACTAATAAAAGGTATTATCGGTATATCTGAACAGGCACCTCCAACAAAGAAAGCATATCTTTTTGTAGTTTATCAAGTTTTAAAGGAAATGTAACAACATTATCCTTTTGTTCAAATTCAAACCATGTTAATCCACTAAAGGGTTCGAGTATTCGAGGA
>BDSY01000035.1 GCA_002897895.1 bacterium BMS3Abin06 | reverse complement strand
TTGTGATATGGGTGATGCCCCATCGAACCCAGGCGTATCTTCAAATACTCTCGAAAAAAACGAGATGAGACCGTTTGTATCAATCACGTAACGTTTCTTTTCCATAGCAATGTTCCGATAATTTCCTTGCAACCGTCAAAAGCGATATTTCCAAATCAATCTCACCGGAATGTTCATGCCGTAGCATATAATCCACAAAATCTTCACCGCATTCTTGTATGTCGATAAACATTTTTTCAGGCATGGAAAACAATTCCGGTATCATCGTCTGAGTCAACGACACAAAACTACGCTGTCTTTCAAGAATCCTCGCAAAGGAAAAGGTCAAACATAAAAGTTTATCTTGCCATCCTCCTGCATTATCAACAAGGGATTTAAGAGTTAGATTCTCAATAGCCCTATTATCCAAGTATAACAGCAAGAGACTTTCTAATTCAGTGCTATTCAAACAATAACTCATACTTATCACCCGTCAGTCGCTTTTTTTAAGAGGTCCGTTGCATTTGAATCATCCAAAGATGGTTCTTCTCCCGACACTACTCCTTCACGTTTTTCAATCTCAATACGCACAAAATCTTCGTCAATTGAATTTCTCTCATCAGCCAAAGATTTTTCAATCAGCGCAGAACAAGTTCTAAGAATTGTTGCCGCATTGTACTCACTTGATTCAGCAATGACATTTATTGCATTCAGCGTAAACGGAGCCAGCTTGTCACCTGAAAACGAGTCATTCCTATACTCGGCCAGGTATTTCTTTATCAGCAGGCTAACATGTTCACGATTAAGTTTTTCAAAAGGGATAAGATGAGGTGAGGCAATTTTTGGAGATAGTGGATAACGCTGATCCAATCCGGAGCTCGACCATGCTTCTGAAATAAGCGCTGGGACACCGGCATGCAAGACAAGAAACATATTAAAAAATCCATACCGAGCGTTCTCATATGGGCCATCTAGTAAAACAGACCTAAGCTCCGCCGAAAAATCTCGTCTTTGACGCGCACTTTGAAAATCAGGCACTCTTTCAAAATCATCGACAAAGATATATGCACCATTGAAACCAGATGCCATAAACATCTGAACAAGATGAGAAAAAACAAAATCAAGTTTCTCCCGCCCCTTCTTTAATCTTTGATAGGCAATCCGGAAAGATTCTATTGAGATAAATGAATCAAATAATTCATGACGAGATGAGAGCAGCGGAAATTCGTTGGGGATCTTCTGTAAAAATTTATTTTTTAAGATAACTTCCAACAGTTTCGTATATTCAACACCCTGTTCTTTGAGCCATTCTTCTGAGTTAAGAGATGCAATCAACTTTTGTTCGTCATCTTCATCTATCTGCAAATTCGGATAAACCTCGGCAATCGCATCAAGTCTCATGCTTGCAAGGGATGAGGCGATGATGCTGGAAGAATCAATTGCCTCAAAAATCAGGTCAACGAAACTATCAAATGTTTTTGTTCGCCCTCCTGGCTCGGGCGCCACATACAATGCAAAACATTTATTGATTTCGTCGGAAATATCCAGGCAGTATTCCTGATTCATCCTATCAATAAGGTTTACAAGAAATGCCGATTTCCCGTTTCCTCGTCCTATATATGACGTATCCAGGATATACCCAAGGCGAAGATGTGATGGATCTGTTTGAGATGCTTTTAGAAACGCTGTTTCAATTTTCTCATATTCCTTAGTTCTGATATCAGCTTCATAGATTTTGCCATTTATTCGACGGTCTGTTGAGTCTTTATTTACCGGACTCGTAGGGAATGGGTTCTCTGTTAAAGCAAACCGTTGGTATTTGGCCTCCAGGTCAACACTTTGCTGTTGCTTTGGTTTTCGTTGTAATTTGCTCATTATTTGGGGCCTCCCTTGGCAATGTCAATGGCAATAATATTCCGATAACTGCCGTCCACCATAACGGGTTCACGTTTCATATACATTGCGCTGGTTTCTTCCGGCAATTTGTCTACCTCAAGAGAGATGTGAATATGAAGCTGCCCGGAAATATTCAGGCGGTATATTTCATTCAGTGTTTCTTCAAATGTGTGCATAGATATTTTCAACCTGAAGCAAACAATTTCCCGCAATGATACCAAGTTGACGAAATTGTACCTTACACGACGCTTCAAATCAAAATAACCCTTAACTAATGTAGCAATGAACTTATCTTTGTACGGGCTATTTTCCTCTTCTCCAAGGGTTGGTTTATGGATGAATAGGCGCTTACCGTCCGGATAATGGTATATTTCTGAGAAATCATCCGAACGAACATCACTAAGAACAACAGATGTAGGATAAACCAGCTTGCCATTGATAAATGGGTAAGATTCCGTTACCTGAATTATGCCGATCTGTCTGGCTCGATATCCCCACATATCGAAGGAGGTCATAGAGTATGGGCACTCATAGAGTTCCTGTAGAAAATATGTAAGCCAGAAGTCACGGATGCGTTTTGTTATCTTGTTGTAATCTTTGGGATCAAATCGTCTTGATGGGCTTTCAGGCAAAAGGCTATCGTGAATGATCTTTTCTAAAAGCACCTGGTTTTTTGGGATCAAATCCACATTGCGTTTCAGGTATCGTTCGATATCTCCCTGGAGTTTTTTAACAAGGGACTCCGTGTAGCGAATCATATCTTGTGTTGTTTGGATTTTTATCCTGCTAAAATTCAATTCTAAAGGGGAATAATGTGGAAACACTAACACTCCCGAACCTTTTGAATTTGCACCATATAAAAATTCAACGAGGGTTCGAAATGCCTTATGAGATTCTTCCATCAGCCTGAATATGGAAATATTGAATGTGCGAACACCTTCTGTACGATACTGATGTAAAAGTCTTTTGCCTTCTTCCGTCAAATGAATGGTGTTATCCGTTCCCTCGATAAGAAGCCCATATTCCTTACATTCGTCCATCACTTTATTAAACGTATAGCGATAACGCCGTTGTTGATGCGGAGTCGGGTTCTCAACCTCTTCCAGTTTCTTATATTTTGATTCCCCAAGTCGGTATTCTTGCTTGAGAATTTTAAAAGCATTAAACACGTCGTCCTGGACTATATTTTTTTCAACACTGCTAAGAAAAATAAAGAAATAGTCTAGAAAATAGAACTTTCTGGATGGCAAAAAG
>BDSY01000034.1 GCA_002897895.1 bacterium BMS3Abin06 | reverse complement strand
CAAGGCTATGTGAAGATTTTGACACTACATTTGTGGCCGCTCCGTAACTCATTGTTTTATCTGAAAACTCTATCGCGAATTCCCCGGTTTTACTCCCTTTGGGGGTGAAAACCCATGAAGTTGGGTTGAAATTAAGGCAATAGTTCAGCAGCCCTTATGAAACAATGAACAATGGATTTAAAGTAACCCCTCCCAACCTCCCCTCTTATGTTAAGAGGGGCCTGGGAGAGTTACCAGAGAGCAAACGGAGCGGATTCCCGATCGGGGGCGGGAATGACAGACAGGAGTCTTGCAATAATATAATTTGAATTTAATTATTGCTTGACAATAATTAAATTTAGTTTATAATAGTGTTAAATGGAACAATGATGAAAAAAACAAAGATCATAGAAAGAATTTTTAATCCCTGTCTCAAAAAGTCATTAAACAGCCCTTTGATTACAGTCCTAATCGGGCCGAGGCAATCAGGCAAAACCACATCCGTAAACATCTTCCTTGACGGCATTCAAACAGACAGGAAATTTTACCTTAATCTGGATTCGTTATTTGAGAGAGACAGAGTTAAAAAAGATGAGAATTATTTACAGGACCGGATAGAGGAGACTTCAGGATTAGGGCTCAATGCACTGAAAGAGAAATTTTACCTTTTTATCGATGAGGCTCAAAAACTTCCGCTGATCTTTGAATCGATAAAAATTTTATACGATAAATATTCTCCTGAATTAAAGATCATCGTTAGCGGTTCATCAAGTTTGGAACTGCTTGATAAAACAGCAGAGACGCTGGCCGGCAGAGTTCAGATATTGAGAATTTACCCTTTCTCTATGAGCGAGGCATCACGTTATGATGAAATTAGCGGATTTGAATGCGCCGGAGCATTGTATAAGGACATTTTTTCAGGCTCCCTGAGCCAAAAGAAGCTGTCCCGGCTTATCAGGGAATTTAAACCTAAAAGCAAAAAAAAGATGCAGTTAATTTATGAGCTTATTACCCGGAGTCTTTTTCCGCCTACTTTTTCCAGGATAGATGAGAATGACATACCTCGGTGGCTCATAGACTATATAGATACTTATATAGAAAAAGACATGCGCAGTGTTAAGGATATCGGAAACATAGAGGGTTACCGCAGAGTTGTCGCTCAATTATCATCAAGGGTGGGAAATCTTCTTGAATATAACAGGCTGGGGAATGACGCGGGGGTAAATCAGATTACAACCAAAAAATATGTATCAATATGGCAGGAGAGCCTCATAGGATTTCTGCTTCCCCCTTTTTTCCTGAACATATCTACGAGGATCAAGAAATCAAAAAAAGTCTATTTTTTTGATAATGCACTTATATGGGCAATGTCGGGATTTAAGGAGAGACAACTGATTGATGCAAGCGGAGAAATCGGGCATTATTTTGAAAACCTGGTTATTACGGATTTTATTAAATGGGGAACAAATTTGGAAAAGCCGCCATCATTTTACTTCTGGCAAAAAAGCCTCGCTTCAGAGATAGATCTTGTAATCAGCTCCAAAGGCTATACAATACCTGTGGAAATTAAGCATTCTTCTGTTTGGGATAAAAAATATATTCATGCTATAGATATGTTTAAAGAGAAACACAGCGGAAAAGGTCTGGAAATTCCCTTTTCATTGATTATTTACAGGGGAGATTTCATGACACCAGGAGATGATGTTTTTTGTATTCCAGTGTGGGCGCTGAGCTAAATGGGGGAACTTGGCGCTTTTCTATGTTAACTGATAGATTTGCAGTTATCAAGGAAAAATTTATTTAACACCGATTTTCACACAAAGTGAAATCGTCATCATTAATCCCAAAAACCCTTGCCATAGTTACGTGGCAGGCGATAACATTAAAAGGCTTCATCGTTAGCCGATCTCCACATTTTCAGAATCAATTCTCCATTGATGGGGGCAGGGTGCCTGGGGGGTATCCAATCAACCAGAGAGCAAACGGACTGGATTCCCGATCGGGGTCGGGAATAACAGACACAGGTCGAAGATTAAGAAAACAATTCCTCTATCTGTTCAAAATCCATACTCAGAAACTCATCGATTTCAATGCCGCCCCCGCCAACGAGCAGGAGTTTATTTGCACGAAACTTTTTTGAAAACGCTTCCATACCCGGCAGAGACATTTTTGCCCTTCCGCTCTTTACTTCCAGTGCAATCAACTCTTTCCCCTTTTTGAGGACAAAATCCACTTCCCGGTTTCTGTCTCTCCAGTACAGAACGGCAATATTCGTTCCCTGCGTGATATTGACAAGGTGCGCTCCGATTGCGGACTCCACCAGTCGCCCCCACAGCTCACCGTCAAGCCTTGCCTTTTTAAAAACCGTATCAATCTGCGCGCTAATCAATGCGGTATTCAGCACCTGCAGTTTCGGGCTTGATGCCTTCTCCGCTATCTTCTTTGGCGAGTACTTCTGCAGCCCGGTGATCATTCCTGCACCTGAAAGCAGATTGAGGTAATGCGAAAGAGTTGTCACGTTTCCCGCATCATGCAGCTGCCCGAGCATCTTATTCAGGGAGACGATCTGTCCTGAATATGAACATCCCAGTTCAAAGAGGTTTCTCAGGAGAGCCGGTTTGTCCACCCTTGTCATCATAAAGATGTCTTTTGAAATGGTGGTTTCTATTAATGAGTCCCTGATATAGTGTCTCCACCTGTTTTCATCTTTAATAAGTCCGGCAGCTCCTGGATAGCCTCCGAAATAGATAAACTGCTCGGGAGAAAAGCCGAAGGCATCCCTTATCTCAGAATACGACCAGTGAGGTATCCTTAACAGTTCGAATCTGCCGGCAAGAGACTCGGTCAGTCCTTTTTGTACCAATAGGGGAGTTGAGCCGAGAAGTACGACCTTGATATTGAGACGGTTTGCGGTGTCCTGGTCCCAGAGGAGTTTTACGGTTTCGCTCCAGGCGGGGATTTTCTGTATTTCATCTATTACGAGGATAAAGCCTTTTTTGTGAGGGCCGGATTTGTGTTTGATTCTTGCTGTTTCCCACTGCTGCTGGAGCCAGACGTAAGAGGCTGCTGAGACTGCGTCAGCTGAGACGTAATGGCCGGGGATGCCGATGTCATCCATTACCTGTTGTATCAGTGTGGTCTTTCCTACCTGCCTTGGGCCGGAGAGTGCCTGAATGAATCGCCTCGGCTCTTTGAGACGGTTAAATATTTTTTTATATGCGTATCTCTTGAACATACAATTTACTCAATGCTTTGAGTAATTTTACTCAGAATATTGTATAAATGTAAAGGGAAAAGTGCAGTGTCGGCTCCTGCCCCCACGGAGTTCGAGCCCCTGCCGCCGCCCTTATGCTCTTCAAACCTCCTCTTCACGTCAGTAGTTATCCCCGTATACAAGCTCCCGTCTTTGCACCTTATTAAATATAAAAACCATATCTCCATTTTATTTTTATATTCTTCCAGTCAACCTTCACGGCGGCTTACCAGCCCGTCTTGGCCTTGTTCGCTTGCGATAGTATTTTTCCTTTTCCTTCACAGGGACAAACTCGTATGCCTTTGAAACGAGTGTCTTTAATTCCTTCAGAAAGGGATACCGGGGGTTAAAGGTATAAAGCCGCATATTACCGACAAGTCTGCTGACAATAATTCCACCCTCTTCCAGTCTTTTTAACTGCTGCTGAAACTTATTGACCGGCTCGTCAAAAGTCTTCGCCAGTCCAAGTGCATAAGTTTCGTTGTAGACTAAGAGCGTAAAGAATATTTTTTCTATTACCGGATTACCGAAAAGCCCCTCAAGCATACTTTCTCCATTACCATAATTCTTGGTTGTATTACCATAAACAATGGTACTGTATATTAACTGGTTATGTCAACAAAGTGACGAAACACGGATTTATTTTTCCTACTTCCGCATGTACGACCTGCCTGTTACATTTCGAAGTAAGGAAATTGCGGAAGCTGCAGGGCTTAAAAGGGTAAAGATCGGCAATGTTCATCTGTTAAATTGAAATTACGTGATCAGGGGGGCAGACACCTTTGAACATTAGAACAATCAAACATTCGAACAGTTTTTCTTGCGGACAATTTCAAGGGCAGACGCCTCTGGCTTTTTTTCAAGAAACAAGACCCCGGTCACTTCTTAGTTCGGAATGACAAAACTGGCTGTTTTCAGAGTTTTTGGACAAGCTCTGTGTCCCCCATTTCTATTTCTGCAGCTACCATATTTTAATGTTTTTTTACTGACCTGACTTTATAAAGTGCTTGATCTTCACTGACTTTCATAGTACCGGAAGAGTTAAATATCATTTTCTCAAATATCAACTCTGCTTTGATATAATCATTATTACTTTCTGCTTTAAGGTTGCGGGCAGACATGCGGCAGTATTCAGAGTCGATATCAATTCCTATACTGTTACGCCCGGTTCTTAAAGCCGCTATCATCGAAGTGCCGGTACCGCAGAATGGATCGAGAACAGTATCCCCATAGAATGAAAACATCCTCACTAATCGATTAACCAGCTCCAGCGGATAGGGTGCCGGATGATGTTTGGTAGAAGCGCCGGGAATAGTCCAGATCTGTCTGAACCAGTTATCAAAATCTTCCTTGTCTATTTTGCTCAATTTTCTCTGCTTTTCAGTAGGTTTTCTATATCCCCCCGGCTTCCTCTGCATTAAAATGAATTCCATGTCATTTTTTATAATCGCATTCGGCTCGTATGGTTTTCCCAGAAATTTTGTTCCATTAGCAACCTCAAATGTTGCATTAGCAATTTTGTACCAGATGATAGGATTCAGATTATCAAAACCTATCTTACGACATGAAACGCATATATCGGCATGCAAGGGAAAAACCAGGTGCCGGCCAAATTTGCGGCGGGCAACACAGACATCACCTACAACACAGACCAGCCGTCCCCCGGGAACCAGTATCCTGTATATTTCATGCCATACTTTTTCCAACTCGGATACAAAGTATTCATAGTCATTAATATGACCTAATTGATCAGGATTCTCGTTATATTGTTTTAGATTCCAGTAAGGAGGAGACGTAACTACCAGGTGGACTGAATTATCATCCAGAAATGACAGATTCCTTGCATCACCATTGATCAATCTGTGCTGCGTTTGCATTAAACCATTCTTCATGCAAATGCTCCAACGTGGGAAATAAGAGACTTGGCAAAGACTTTAAAAGACAGGTCTTTTGAAGGTTCTTTATAATTACCTCTTGTGCCGGAATCACTATCAGATGTAATGAATGAAGCAGAAGTATAGTGGCGTTCGAGAATAAGTTTTTGACAGAATAACTCATACCTCTTCAGATACGAAGCTCCTACAAACTCTGGAAATACTTTAAAGTGAGGTTCTTTAATTTTAACCGGACGATTAGAAGCTTCACAGTCTTCCAGCATGAAAAAATAACCAAGAAAAGGTTGAATTCCTCCATTGAAAGCGCCCTCTCTAAATGCAGTCCAGAGATCAAGAGCGCTGCCCATAGCTTCTTCGGTTCTATTATTGAAATTGTTACCAAATGACGGCCCGACCTGTGACTTTGCCTCAATCGCAGCAATCAAATGGCCGTCTTTAACAACAAGCAGGTCCCATTCCTTCGTTGGTCTGAAGAATCCCGGCAGTTCCATAAGTCTCTTATTATAAATATATTTATCATCTATTCCAGCATCAATTATTAAGCGTGTAAAAAATTGAATAAACCCGTCCATCTGGGCTCCGCCGGTTACAGCGCTTCTCAGACCGGCATCAGATTTTCCCTTATTCTTCTGATTATCTCTTTGAGCCTTGCGGGTAAGCCAATAATGCGCTACTGCCCTGGAAGTTTCTTTATCTATGTTGTCTATAATTTTTGTCATAATATGATCCGGGATGTACTATTGTATCAATTTAAGAAAATTTATTGGATAATTATTTGGTTCTTTTTTTCCTGCTTCGGGGAAATAAGCATCTCATCCCCCCGTGTCCCCATTCCCCCCCATCAATCCATTCGGTGCAGTGTCAATCGAGTGGTATCACCGCTGGGTCGAACCCGGATATGAAACCACCAGCAGGTGCATTCCGGAATACAATGAAGATGATTGTATTGCTACGACGGTACTTTTGGAAGGCTTACAAAAAATTAATAAACAATAGTAAAATCATCTTTACATCCATAATCTAAAGATTGTCTGATTTCATATGAAAATATTATTCGTAACTGACTTACACGGAGATACCGGGAAATATAATCGCCTGTTTAAGGCTGCAAGAGATTATCAGGTAGATGCGGTAGTCAATGGCGGCGACATGTTGCCAAAAAGCGGAAACTTATTTGAACAGGACAAATTTATCACCGGTTATCTCGAATCACATTTTGCACAATTTAACTCTGCCGGTATCTATTATCTCTGCTATCTGGGTAACGATGACCTCGGAATCTTCAACGAGATATTTGAAACAACTTGCAGTAAATATCCGTTCATAATCAATTTGGCACAGCGAAAATTCGATATCGGCGGCAATGAATTCGTAGGCATGAACTGGGTAGTGGATTATCCGTTCCGTCTTAAAGACCGGTGCAGAATGGATACAAAAAACTACGTTTTTCAGAAACAATTTGGAACAGGATTGCTGTCTACACCTCATGGGTTTAAAGAACTGGACGACTGGTTCACCTATGCCCGAACACTTCCGACCATAGAGGATGAATTAAACAGTCTGGTACGACCTGAGAATATGGCACAAAGTATATATGTTATCCACATGCCTCCATCTAAATTAGGATTGGATAAATGTGGACATGGTGAGGAAGTGGGGTCAAAAGCTGTCTATAATTTCTTACGTGAAAATCAACCGCTACTCTCGCTTCATGGACATATCCATGAATCTCCTGAAGTTAGCGGAAGGTGGCATACAAAACTGGGTAATACAGTTTGCGTTCAGCCAGGGCAATTGACGTCTTTCACATACGTCACAATTGATCTACATTCCATGAAGTTTGATAGGCATACTGAATAACAGCGAATCGCTGGTGAAGTAAATAAATACGGGGACACATCCCATAGTTCATCTTTTTGACACGTTCTATATTATCCAGGACAGCATAAATATCCAGAAATAAATGAACAGGGGTTTGCTCAATGAGATGATAAAACTCTACCTGAAATCCGGCAGATGTATCAAATTTGACCTGAAATCGTCCCGATCCTCCGCTTCTTGTCCCCGCTTCCGCACGTGTTACATCCAAAGACTTTGCTCTGAAATGTAAGGAAATCGCGGAAGCCGCAGGGCTAAAAGGGTAAAGATCGGCAATGTTTATCTGTTAAGTTGAAATCATATAGAAAAACTATGGGGGCCAAGGCGAAAATTTACATTTTACAAATATACTTAAATGTATAATGTAGGCTTGACCACACACATTTAAAAAACCCTCTTCTATTTACTGCTTCACCCAACTTTCTCATACGTATAATTCCCTTTAATATTTCTGTTCAGATATGATCCAACAGATTGAGCATTCTTCAGCTGCTCAAACTCCATTATTGGAACATTTTTGTAATCGTATACAGATCCATTGAGAAATTTGACCCTTAGGGTTTGAGTACCTTCCTCATAGCCAATACTTTCAACGTTTGAAGATACAACTGGGATCATAGCTATAGCAGACATATAAACCTCCACGATGATTCTTTAGCTAAATTTTTGGTTTCGCCAGTAATCAACTGCCGTTTTATATTCTTTATTATCGGGCTTGGGCTTCGTCCACTGCCGAGAGACCAAAGGATCAGTGCTTTTCGGCGCTTTCGATATCTGTTCAAATTTGACACGAGAAGGAATTTTGACTGCTTCTCCCATAATCAGCCCTTCTCCGGTTCTTAAGCTGGGCAATAGCGCCACCATATCATATAATTCATCTTGCACGGCTGCCGAAACATGCCCTCTATCACCTTTGTTTGTCATTCTTAAGGCAATTAAGGTGCCGCACTGACTTAATACTGTTTCGTCAAGTTCTGTAGGCCTTTGAGTTACCAACAGCAACCCTACGCCATATTTCCTGCCTTCCTTTGCAATTTTTTGAACTGTTCTTGAAGAAATAGAGTCCTCTCCAGCCTTCAGATAATTATGCGCTTCCTCTAAAACTAACAGTAACGGTTGCTCTCTACCACCAACGGGTAGATTTTGTCCCCAAAACAGTGCATCGTAAACAATTTTCAATAATGACCCTGAAATTGACGACATAATATCCGTCGGTATACCTGACAAATCTAAAATAGTAATCGGTCGATCATGGCCAAGCCATTCGCACAACAAAGAATCCAGATCGCTCTTAACATTTCCATCTAAATCCGGATTAAGATCGCCTGGCTCATAAAGAAATTTATACCCTTGATCTAACATTCTTGTTTTCATACCGTCCAAGAAGCCTAATATCCCTTTTGCTTGAAAATTGAGAAACGGTGAACCACCGCCCGGACTGGCTGGTTCATACGTGTTTGAGATTAATTTTGCAGGATTGCCTTTTTCCTTAAGCATTGCTGCTGCAGTCTCAGGTTTTCTGTTTTCCTTAAACGTTTGTCTTTCAAAATCGTCTAATTCAAACCAAAGCTGTTTAATGCTAAAAGGGATTGGACTGTCAGAAGTTAAGGAATTAACATCGGGTTTGATCTTCAGGTTCTCAATCGCAGCAATTTTCTTTTCCAAAATCTTGCCTCTTACATAATCCCGTTGCTGGTCATTCAATGCCCCCGGAAAGGAAGCCATCAATTCATCGAAAGGCAATGCCCAAAAAGGTATATACAATTCAGATTGTTCCTGCTTATCAGCGTTAACTTTAAAAACTTTACTATATTCTTTCAATGATTCATTGTATTCACCATGGGGATCGATCAAGAGAATTCTAGCGCTTGGGAATTCACCTCTTGAAATCGCCTCAAGCATAATAGCCACTGTATTTGACTTGCCACTACCTGTTGATCCTACAATTGCACAATGCCGCGTAACCAATTTGTCTAATTCCATTTTCGCCGGTAAACTTTCTGATACGCTAATGTTTCCCACGGTAATTGAATTACTTTCATCAAACCCCCCATAAATAACATTTAAGTCTTCTATGGTCACAAGGTGCACTTCATCCTCAGCAGTAGGAAATTGGGTAACTCCCCTTTCAAATTTTCTTCCGATTCTTTCGCCAATAAGCACCAAACTCATCCATCTGGTATTAAGACTTCTTTCGTCCTCTCCAAGTGCTAATTCTTTTAAGGATTCGGGGATAGCATCTGCCCCGATTTTTGTGACAACACCATATAAATTTATATAGCCAAGGGGAATTCTTAAGAAGGAACCGATCTGACCGATACGATATAGCAAGCCGTCAATTATCGGCATAGTCGATTTAACGCGATCATGCATTTTTACGGAAATAACATTACCGTTAACGCTGACGATTGTCCCAACTAATGATTCCTTCTTTTGTTTCACCTTGCAGCACCACCCGTTTGCTCATAAGCTTGTGCGGAAAGAAAAGTCACAAAATGTTCAAAGTCTGGAAGTTTAAATGTGCCCTCGCCGGTCCAAATATGATCTGATGACGAGCCTCCAATAGGGAGGGCTGCATCCTCATCAAAATATAGATCGATAACTATTGAGTCATCTTTGCTGGGTTCGGTCTTTAATTTCCAATTGCCGTATTTCCCACCGATTACTGCATTACGCCTCCCATAGACTGATAATTTAGGCTGTTTCTTTGCAAGTTCAGCGACAGGAGAATCTTGCCTGATATCATCATAATAGAGGCCGATAACATGAGACGCTTTCGCCTTTTCTAATGCAGTAAGGATAGCCTCATTAATATGCTGGTCGCTAAATGAATAACCGCAAACAATTAAGACACTGTCATCAGAACTGACAAATTTAATAAGTCTATCGATAAAACTTACATACGGCTGCTTTTTAGAATTATCGTATTTTAGGAAGTTCGGGAAAACTATGATCGAATTCTCCCTTTGATCTCGTCGTATGATTTTCTTATTCTTGTCATCATACGCCCATCCAAGAGAACCGTGTAGCTTCCATAATTTTTGATATTGAGGCAGTGCCTTTAGGTCTTCCACAAGTGATGGACTAAAAAATGGTTCAAAGCTGCCGACAAAACCATCAAAGTAGTTCACATTATGATATTCAAGCGCCAACTCAAAGAGATAATCGTAATTTGATGTAAATAATTCCACTGGATTTTTTCGAGCAGCGTGACTGACCCATAATGCAAAGTCGCAATGGAGCAAATCCTTTATAAATAGCTCTCTTTTTTTATGAACCGAAACAACTTCGATTATTTCTTTCTCAATGTATTTTCTTAAAGCTTCAAACTCTTCTTTCTTCAGACCACATAACGTTTCCTTTCCAACAACCTGCTCCTTCTGGATAATGCACGACAATATATATTCGATCTGAAACCCCATATCTGTAGCACTCAATTCTTCTTCTATTTGCTTTAAAGCCTTTTTGAAGTTGTCTTGCCCAATTTTATCGACAACGATTTTCGTCATTTCTTTAACGCCTGGGATAACAGAGTCCTTGCTCCGTCCTCTCTTACTAGACATCGACGTACCAGCACCGAATAGAAATCCTATTCGTTTTGAATCAGAGATCAATATCTGTTGTAATCCACGAACAAATTCTCTCGGATCATGCTTGGTTATTATCGTTTTACTTTTCATAAGCCACTCTAAAAGTCTTCTGTTGTTTTACAAAGCTAACGTCCGCAGCCACTCAAACACCTCCCATGTCGCTTTTAAATCCTCTTCATTATACTTAATAATCTCATTCATTATCGCCCGTCTTTCCCCCCCATCCTCAGTCTCCACCGCCTCTATATACTTCGCAATCGACCAATCACCGCCGTATTCATCCTGAGTCCTCTTAAATCCGACATGTTTTTCAACGATCTTAAGGCTATAACTCGGCTGAGGCAATACGACCGCATCTCTGGTTATAGGCAGTAAATCAACGAGGTTGGCGAGTACTCTATCGGCAATTCCGCCGATGTCTCCATAACGGTCAATATATGTTTTAATTTTTGTCTTCTCGTAATGATGCCAATGGACAAAGGGGATATCCCCATACTCAGCGAATATTTTCCCCGCAATCTCCAGGAAATCTTCCCAGCCTTTTCTGTCTCCCTCAATTCCCGTTTCGGCTAATGAATAAAGAAACCCGCCCGGTTTTTCTCCAAAGACCTGCATCCCCCAAAGATAGATTTTATCCAGCTCGTCCAACTGAGGCGGTAGCCCTTCGAGATCGAACATCACATAGTTTTTCGAAACAGGGAATTCCGGCTTTTTAAGTATGCGCTCTTTCTTGTCTAACATCGCCTGAGCCTGAAGAAGAATCCCCCCGGCCTTCTTACCGACCTTCTGTTCCCTTGCTCCCCACGGCCTCTTTAATTCCGCCAAGCTGTTATCATCATACTTTGCTAAAAGTTCCTGAATGTTGAAAACGCCTGAATCCCGAAGACGTCTGGCGAGACCCTGATCGAGATCGTAAACAAGGGCAACATCCTGATTCTCCTCAGCCCTTGTCATACAATACCTGTTGTATCCGCAACTACCGCATTTGGACCAGCCGACAGGCGAATACGGTTCTTCAGGTAAAGACATAATGTCCCATAAAGAGTGGAGGTATGAGAGGACAGTATCTTCACCGGCATAATCCATTGACTCGATAGTGCTGTCGCCCTTCAAGACCTCAAGCCTTGCAGGTTTATTCCCGGTTGTTTGCTCAAAGAGCCAGCCGTATACCTGCAATTGCCTTGGTATCTCAGGATGGTCTTTTTCAGTAGCATGGCGGGCCAATTTGCAGTCGCGGATTACATACCCTTGTGCTCCTTTAATCATAAAGTCCGGGATGCCCGCAACCTCTATCATCGTGTCATCAATTTGCATCTGGGTGTTTATTTTACCCTGGTATATAACAGGACTTCCTTTTCGGATTTCTTCCGAGGTTCTTTCGGCAGGCTTGCCGGTCAAATCGGTAACTTCAGGGAAAGTGCGAAGATGGTTTTTTTCATGCCGTTGCCCGAGCTGGAAAATAACCTGCTCAAATGCACCGGGCGGGGCAGGCTCGATACCTTTCTGTTTCAGATACAACCGGAGTTCACACCTGGAAGGACTGTAAAGACTATAAAAATCAGAAGGAGTGATTACTAACGTCATTGTCTGTCCCCCTCTCTTGTTGCCAAATCAATTCCCCTTCTTTATGACAAATCACTTTGTTATAAGTGAAAGATATTATGTGCTAATAACCGGAAAAACTCAAGAAAAGAAAGTGCAATAGGTCTACAAATAAAAATAGAATGCATTAGAATTGATTACAGAACGGCTATACCCCGACAAAGGACAAAATGAAAGACTGATTAATTCTTAATTGTCTCGTGTCGGGACCCAACAGATATATTTGGCATATTCCCGTATCTCAGGCAGACTCCTTTAATATCCGCTCAAGCAAGGCCCAGCGTTCATAAGCGTCGGCAATATCCTTTTCCAGGTACCCGATCTTCGACTTTGCTTCAGCCACCCTGCTTCCATTACTTCCTTCCCAATCGAATAGGTGTCAATGTTTTTTTTGTTACCGAACACTTATGGATTTGTTGCCGACTGTTTCTGAGACAAGCCTCTAAACTTAATGCTATAATTTTTTTAACATGCAGAAAAATAATGATATAAAGAGGATCGTTGCTTATTTTAAGGGCAGAAAAGAGGTGTCGGCATTATATCTCTTTGGAAGTCTTGCAAATGGCGGGGCGAGAAGGGAAAGCGACATTGACCTGGCTGTCCTGATTGACGAAAAACTGATGGAAAAAAAGAGCTTTAACCGCCTGAAAAACGATTATTACCAAGCCTCGCCTGCTTTTTCTCTTCGTTCAGTAGATATTGTAATTCTCAACACTGCTTCACTGCCACTCAGGCACCGAATTTTAAAAACAGGGAAAATACTTTTTGATAGAAATAGAAAATTCAGGGTAGATTTCACCACTAAATCAATTATTCGGTACCTGGACTTTAAGCCGATAGAAGATATATTCAGAAAAGCCGTAGCAGACCGTTTCAGGAGGGCGTCTGTTGGTAGATAAATCACTTATCACAAAAAAGCTGGAAAGAGTCGGGTCATACCTGGAGCAAGTGTACAGGAAAAAAGATCCCGGTATAGCGGCTTTCTTAAAGGATAGGGATATCCAGAGTATAATTCTTTTCAATATCATTCAGGCCATCCAGTCTTGTATTGACATCGGAGCTCACATTATCAGCGATTCGCAGTGGGAAACTCCGTCTACGCAGGCTGAAATATTTGAAATACTTGCAGAGAACAAAGTCATTACAAAATCACTTGCGAAAAAGATGATCCAGATGGCTGGATTCAGAAACAGAATTGTGCATGAATATGAAAAGACAGACATGAAAATCGTACACACTGTCTGGAAGAAACATCTCACAGATATTAAGAAATATTGCAAAGCTGTAGTCCTGAAGTATAATTTGTAAGTCTAAATGATTTGCTTCAGCCACCCTGCTTCCATTGATTCAATCATGCCGGGCGTACACAATACAAATGCAGCCGACGGCTAAAAACAACGGCTGATTTGAGGCGTTAGCCCTAAAACTACAAAAACCAAGCAAATTGCATTTTGCTATATAATGATTTATAATGATAGCGAATGAAACAATATGAAACATGGAGGCAAACACTATGGCAACAGCAGTACGAATATCGGAAAAACTGGTTGATGAGGCAAGGAAATTCAGCCGTATAGAGCAAAGATCCTTAACCGGTCAAATTGAATACTGGGCTAAAATAGGTAAATATGCTGAAGAAAATCCGGACTTAACCTATAGTCTTATCAAAGAAATACTTGTGGGAATAGAAGAATTAGAGCGAGGCGAAAAATCTGAATATAAGTTTGGATAACGGATGAAAATCTTTCAATCAAGAACATTTGAAAACAAAGTCAAAAAGTTTTTAAAACAGGAAAAAAGAATATTAGATAAAGAGATTAAAAGAATAATAGAAAATCCTTCTGCTGGAGAAGAAAAGAAAGGAGACCTTCGGGGTGTATATATACATAAGTTCAAAATCAAAACTATTCAGTATCTCCTTTCCTACAGAGTGATTAATAATGGGTTGGAATTAATTATGATTGGTCCACACGAAAATTACTATCGTGATTTGAAAAGTTATTTAAAGAGAAAATAAACTTTGGAGACGTTCTTGACTTTGTGAACTTATCGAAAAAAGAGTAACCGTTCTCGGGTTATATTTGTCAGTATTCAGTATGACTCAAACACTGCAACGGAAAGACTGAAATCCCCTCTTGAGAGGGGTGCAGGGGTGTGTTTACAATGAATATCCTGCTAAAGTAAAATTCGCCACCTGGGAAACAACAGCACAAAACATGAAAGAGATTAGACTGGATAAAGACACACACCCCTTTAATCCCCTCTCAAGAGGGGAAAACTGATAACTGCACCCTGTAAACGGTTACAAAAAGGACAAGGAGTCAGACCCCGACAAAGGACAAAATGAAAGAAACCAGGGCGGGGAGCCCCCCCTACATTTTTAATATCCGCTCAAGCAAGGCCCAGCGTTCATAAGCCTCGGCAATATCCTTTTCCAGCTTCCCGATCTTCGACTTTGCTTCAGCCACACTGCTTCCATCACCTTTGTAAAATTCAGGATCAGCGAGTTTCTTATAAAGCCCGTCATGCTCTGCTTCCATTGATTCAATCATGCCGGGGAGTGCTTCTATCTCTCTTTTTTCTTTAAATGTGAGTTTGCGGGGTACCTCTTTTTTTTGACGAGGTTTTTTCTGTACCGGGACCTTCACTTTCTGATTCACTGCCTCAGGCAGACGCTGTCTCAGCCAATCATCATATCCCCCGACATATTCGCCAATCCTGCCGCCTCCTTCGCAAACGATCGTACTTGTCACAATGTTGTTCAGAAATTCCCGGTCATGGCTCACTAACAGGACCGTGCCTTTATATTCCATCAGCATCTCCTCAAGAAGTTCAAGCGTGTCTATATCAAGGTCATTTGTCGGCTCGTCCATGACGATTACATTTGAAGGCCGTGTAAAAAGCTTTGCGAGCAGAAGCCGGTTACGTTCTCCGCCGGACAAGACCTTTACTGACATTCGGGCACGATCCGGCGGAAAGAGAAAGTCCTGGAGATAGCCGATCACATGTCTTTTTCTGTTGTTTACAGTAACGTGCTCACCGTCAGCCACATTTTCCATTACGGATTTTTCGTCATTCAACTCTGCACGGTGCTGATCAAAGTATGCAACCTCAAGTTTTGTTCCCCTGCGCACAGAACCTTCATGCTGTACCATATTTCCGAGAAGGATATTTAGCAGTGTCGTCTTTCCTGAGCCATTGGGGCCGATAATCCCTATCTTGTCGCCCCTCATAATTACTGTTGAAAAATTATCTATAAGTTTTCGCCCGTCAAATGTACAGCCAATCCCCTTTGCCTCAAGCACAAGCTTCCCTGATCTTTCAGCTTCATTGAGATTCATTTTAGCGCTTCCGGACAACTCACGCCTCATACCCCGCTCTTTCCGCATCTCTTTCAACGCGCTTACACGACCTTCATTTCGGGTGCGGCGTGCCTTAATGCCCTGACGGACCCATGATTCTTCCTGTGCAAGCCTTTTATCAAAAAGCGCATTATGGGTGGCCTCGGCATCTATGAGGGCCTGTTTTCTTTTAAGGTAGGTTGTGTAGTCACCAGGCCAGTCAGTTATCTTCCCACGGTCAAGTTCAATTATACGGGTTGCGAGAGACTGGAGAAATTTCCGGTCATGAGTTATGAAGAGGATGGCCCCCTTGTAGGCGCTCAGAAGTTTTTCAAGCCATCCGATTGATTCAATGTCGAGATGGTTCGTAGGCTCATCAAGCAGCAAAAGGTCCGGCTCATTTACAAGGGCCCTGGCAAGGAGAACTCTTCTTTTTTGCCCCCCTGAAAGTTCAGCAACAGATACATCGGCATCCAGCTTAAGCATTGAGAGCACAGTCTCTACTCTCTGCTCCAGATTCCAGCCGCCTTCGGATTCGATTTCGTGCTGTAGTCGTTCAAGTTGAGAGAGCGCCCCTTCATGATGATCGGATGAGAGGCGGTGACTTAGCAAATGGTATTCAGAGATCAAGCCGGCTATTTTGCCCAGCCCTTCTGAAACCACATCAAATACCGGACCGCTGAGGTCATGGGGAACTTCCTGGGGAAGTGTGGCAATTCGCAGCCCCTGAGAATATATGACCTCACCAACATCAGGAAGAATTTCTCCGCCGATTATCTTAACAAGAGTGGATTTACCGGCACCGTTCCTGCCGACCAGACAGACACGCTCCCCTGCCTCCACATTAAGAGTAACTCCATCAATCAACTCAGGGCCGCCGAATGCTATCTTTATATTTTGCAGACTTAGTATTGCCAAATATTACCTCTAATAATTATTAACTACAGGGAGCAGTTGCCAGGGTGCAGGGTGCAGAAAGAACATATCCAGCTTTTCTTAGACGTTTTGTTTTGATCTAATTAGTGTCTGTGTATAAACTGCGTTTGATCCTCTTTCTATCTCATCCGCTATTCTGCACCCTGACAACTGCTCCCTGTACCCTGCACCCTGTGAACAGTTACAATAAATTAAAACGGATACTGAATGGATAGTACAATAAACGCTGTTTTGCCGTTCGGTCTGTTCACAATTACTTCATCATCCTCTTTTTTACCCAGCAATGCCTTTGCCATAGGTGAATCGATGCTGATATAGTTTTTGGCCGGATCAAATTCGTCACGACCGACTATCCGGTATTTGTATTCATTCCCGTCATCATCCTCCAGTTCAACCCAGGCGCCGAAAAATATTTTTGTAGTGTCTTCCGGCGGCCTGTCCACAATCTTCAATTCGTTCAATCGTCTCTGAAGAACCCGCATACGGGAATCGATCTCTCTTAACTGCTTCTTTCCATATATATATTCTGCATTCTCAGACCGGTCACCCATTGCAGCAGCCTCGGCAACCGCCCGGGTAACCTCGGGGCGCTTAATCTTCCATAGATAGGTAAGTTCCTCACTCAGACGCTTATGTCCCTTGGGAGTTATGTAAGGTGAAACCTTTGATTTAGAAGGTGATGGCATTCTCATATTTCCTTTTTAGTTGTTTACAAGCTTTCAAGCTTTGGTCCCTTGTCTCATCCCCCTGAGTGTTTCGGTTTATACCCCATGTTTTCAAGTACCGCCATTACAGCCCCCCTCCGGTCGCCCTGGATCTCAAGAAGGTCATCCTTTATTGCCCCGCCTGTTCCAAGCCCGGACTTCAATTCTTTCAGCAGGTCCTTTAATTCCGCATCCGGCATCCGAAGGCCTTCAATAACTGTTACGGATTTTCCGCCTCTGCGTTTACGATCAAGGCGCACCCTGATCTTCTGCTGCCCTGGACTGATCTTTTCCTCAGACACTTTAAGAGCAGCCTTCTCTTTTCCCGGCACGACACTGTCAGTAGAGTAAACCAATTTTGAATTATCTTGCGGCATCACTTATTTTGTAACCGTTCACGGGTTATGTTTGTTTACGTTTGCTGGTTACAAACACCGTAATGGAAAGACTAAAATCCCCTCTCAAGAGGGGAAAACTGATAACCGCCCCCCGTGAACGGTTACCTTAGTTTATCATGCCGATATGAATTATCTCCCGCTCCCGGAGGATAAGGGTGGATATTAATATAGCGGGAAGTCCTTTGGAAGCGTATATGAGTATATTTCAATGTAATCAAATATAGTCTTGACTATTTTTCAGCAAGAGGGAGGCAGTTACAGTCTCTTATCAAATGAAGGAAACAAGATACTTATCGCTCCCGCATTTCTCAATTGCCATAAGGACAGAACTTAACCGGAAAAAGGCCTGGACTATCCAGGCCTTTTTCCGTAAATTTATTGTTCTTAAAATCAAGAATACTTTTTAGAGATCAGTCCATGGTATTTGCACCAAGTAATCATCAAGTTCCCCATCACCGTCAGTATCAGCATTGATCTCGCAAAGAGAGGTAGAAACAGCGATTAATTCAGCGCTCGTGCTGCCGCCGGCGATGCCTGTGTTACCATCAATAAACAGTTCTCCCTGAGAAGGCCATTCATCATCAGCATAGAAACGGAAGGGAACAGGAGTTGAGAGATCAACATATCCATAATCCGGATCATAAAACCTGCCGGACATAGTGATATACACATAATCACTATCCTCTTTGAAAGTCATAAACACATTCTCAATCTTATAGACTTTGCCGGACACATTGTCTTTCATCAACATATTAACAGTTGCAGTCTCCGGTGAAACCGTAAAATCTAAATTCATGGTTCCAGTACTGGTGAAAGAATCTCCCCCGGAGACAGTTGAGACATCATTGAATGATAAATTGAGATACAGAAATTCCTCATCGGTCACGTCAAGTTTACCGGAAAAGTCTACACTGCCGGAGATTACTGCTCCTTCAGAGCAATAACTGTTAAAATTCATTGTGCCGTTAAAATTTCCGGTGACGTCATCATAACTCATATTAATAGTAGCCTCGCCGCCACAATCACCAGGTATTGTCTCAGTGGAAGACTCGGTGGTACCTGAAAAATCTGCTGCGGAATGAGAGGCTATATCCACCTTTTGAAGTGCATCTTCAAATATTTGAGACAGCACCATGGTACGTGGACGACCAATTTCTACCGTGTTTTCTGATTGAACAACCCCCGAAGCGGTTAATGCAGAGCTTGTTGTGCCTCCCTGGTATGATCCGGTGGAAATATCCTGAGCATTACCCTGGTCTATAGTCGCCTGCGTTGTGAGACCCGTATACTGAATAGCACTGTCACTACCGTCACCACTGCTATCGCCTCCGCTGCTGCCGCAAGCAGCGGTAAAAATTGCCAGACATGAAATCAAGAAAAAGACTTTTAGATATCTCATCTTGCCCCCCTTTTTTTATTTAGATAACAAATTTGAAAGCAACTCTCAATAATACTGATGGATAGTAAACTATAAATTCCCGGTCATATAATCACCTCCCCCCGGCATGCATAAACAACCGGTTTCAACAGAAATACTAAAGATCAATTAGCGTTGCATACTTTCTAAAAACAAGCAATTAATCTGTCAGCAACTTAATTTTATTTGCAGTTATACTCATCAAGCTCACAAATTGTGAGATTTCAACTTTAAAATAAAAAAGTTAACATGTATAATTTTCAGTAAGCGAGAATTTTCCAACCTAGCAACAAGGAGGAGGTAATGATTAGAATTGAGTTTACTGAAAAAGAAAAAGAAGCTTTGAACTACGAACGTTATCATCACCCTCATCCGCGCGTCCAACGAAAAATGGAAGCCTTATGGTTAAAAAGTCAAGGGGAAT
>BDSY01000033.1 GCA_002897895.1 bacterium BMS3Abin06 | reverse complement strand
TATTGCTGTTGAAATGTGGTTTATCTTTACAGTTAGGTTTTACAACTGGTTTTACAACTGATATTTCAAGATGTTGACCCTGTCAATACAATATGCAAGAAGCAAGACCTGACCCCCAGTCTTTCTGAACGTTGCATAAAGCAAGTCGTTCTCTTCCGCCCTTAAGAGCTATTACCCCCTGACTACTGAACTACTCTCATGTTATAATTAATCAGGGAGCTGTAAATCATCATTCCACGTGTATCGATTTGTTGTGCTGAAAAGATTTTGCTCAAGCTTCAACCTCTGCTTCTTTAGTTGGCTTTCAGTTCTTTGAAAGCGCACCATCACCTGCGGATAACGAAAGCCCCGCCGCATAGCGACCTTGGCGGTTTCAAAAAGTTAAGGCTGGAGGGAGACAGTAACAGCAAAGGCAAAATCTGTCAGACGAGGCCTCCGTAAGAACTGAGTTCACTCGGAGTTGAATAAAGGGGCTTTTGTTAGAGTGAGTGATGGTGCTGCAAGATTAAGACCGGCAAGAGAAGCAGGGCTATCGTGAATCAAACGGATAAAAAAGGCAAAACAAATATCATTTTATTCGCTTCCCCTCCTTTGAACTTTTGCACTTCTGCGCTGTATTCTTTATTATTATATGATATGAACAGAATGTACGTTAAAAAATATCTCGTAATGTTTATCGGGCTATTCACATTCACAATGCTCCCCCTATCATATCCGTCTGCTGCTGATTTTGTCGAATGGCTGGCTGTACTGAAAGCCGAAGCCATGGCCAAAGGCATTTCCGAGGCAACACTTGAGACCGCGTTTGCCAAGGTACAACCGATTCAGCGAATAATCAAACTCGACCGCAATCAACCCGAGTTCAAAAAGGACTACTGGAGTTACATTAAAATGACGGTCACAGAATCCCGGATAAAAAAGGCGCGCCGGCTGCTTATAAAACACCGGTTGCTCCTTGAAGATATTAAAAACCGTTATGGAGTACAGCCGCGTTTCCTGGTTGCAATATGGGGCATGGAGACAAATTTCGGAACACATCCGGGTAATTTCCCGGTTATAGCCTCCCTGGCAACTCTTGCATATGATACGAGAAGGAGCATTTTTTTTCGTGCAGAGCTTTTAAATGCACTGAAAATTCTCGATGAAGGGCATATCGATGTCTCAGACATGCAGGGTTCATGGGCCGGCGCTATGGGACAGCTCCAGTTTATGCCTTCAACGTTTATCAATTTTGCAGTTGATGCGGACAAAGACGGCCGCAAGGATATCTGGCACAGCCTCCCTGATGTGTTTGCCTCTGCAGCTAATTATCTTTCTAAATATAACTGGCAGGGCAACAGGACATGGGGAAGGGAAGTGCGGTTGCCTTTAAATTTCAACCGGAAACTGGTTGGGCTGGAGACAAAAAAGCCGCTCTCTGAATGGCAAAATCTGGGGATACGCCGGCTCACCGGCCGGAATCTGCCTGAAGTTGATATTGATGCTTCACTCATTCTGCCTTCCGGCAGCAACGGTCCTGCCTTTCTGGTTTACCGGAACTACCGGGCAATTTATCGCTGGAATCCCTCGCATCTTTATACCCTGGCCGTATGCCGCCTGTCCGACAGGCTGGTGGAATAAAATATCCTTTTGTATTGAGAGGTCAAAATGATTAAGAAAACATTGTTAATAAGTATTCTTGCTTTATTTTTGCTGCCAACTCTGACAGAAGGGGCAAATTGGTTGTATTTTATTGAAAACGAAAGAGGAGATAAATTTTATATTGAGATGGACAGTATCAGGCATACGTCACACGATACTGTCCGGTTATTAAAAAAAGTGGAACCAGGGAACTCATCAAAAATATCTTCCCTGGTAAGCGATATAGAACTGGATTGCAAAGGCAGTCGAATTAAATTTCTGAAGGAAACCACTTACTTCAAGGACGGGAAAACCAGAACAAAGCGGAAGAATGAAAAGTTTCAGAAAGTTACAGCCGAGGATATAGAGGAATCATTATTAGAACTTGTTTGCAGCCTGAAAAAGATTTAATAAAAAAATAAATAAGGGATGTGACCCTATCCGGTTTTAAGGAAATCCCATAAAGGCGGTTGGACAAAGCAGTCAAATATCCTTTAAAATCATACATATGCGAGAGTGGCGGAACCGGCAGACGCGCTGGACTTAGGATCCAGTGGGGCAACCCGTGGGGGTTCAACTCCCCCCTTTCGCACCACCTTATTTATCAATGACTTACAAGATTTATGAGAGAAGCCATAACTCTCAGTTCACCCCGAATGTAGCAGAATTGTAACACTTGTCCAAAATTTCCACGCTTGAACGCAGACTTTCAGGATAATGATGAGCATACCTCATGGTCATGGCTATGGTTTTGTGGCCAAGCAGTTCTTTGACTTTGTAAAGATCAACGCCGTTCTGGACAAGCCGTGTCGCGAAGGTATGGCGCATGTCGTGGAAATGAAAGTTCTCAACCCTGTTGTTTTGCACATTAAACTGTCTCAAAAAGGGGGGTTTTATTCAAATTAAAGTAACCTGATAAATTCATTTTCCTTCGGAACCCTTTCACCCTAAATTGAAGGGTTTTGAAGGAAAATGAATGGATTAATCCAAAGATATTCGGGTTATTATAATTTGACTATTTCAGTCAAAATAATTCGCAATACAACAGCAAGCAAGTTTCCCGGCACACAGCTCAAGCCTCTGTAAGGTTCTATTTTACTAAAACCCGGCAGTTGTTTGTTAACATTTCCACTGTCATATAGCTACAGTATCTGACAGGAGACTTCTCATCTGA
>BDSY01000032.1 GCA_002897895.1 bacterium BMS3Abin06 | reverse complement strand
AAAGGGAACAAAGAAGTAATTGAGAAATATATTAGAAACCAAGGAAGAGAAAAAGACATTGAACAACTCAAAATGTTTCAATTTTGATCATGACGCCCTGCGGTCTCTGCCGCAGGGTAGTTCACAAGATATTTTGTGCGGGGAATACGGAATTATATTAATTGTAGAAAAATAATGTCAAGAAAAACGTAAATTTACCGCTTATTCACTCTGACCCGGCATTCCTGTCATTGGCTGATGGTTAATCAGTTAATAAATTTTCCACTTCTTCCAATGTTGGTATTCCGGCACGTCCGCCTAATTTCTTACATTTAAGTGCTGCAAATGCCGATGCAAAACGAACAACATTTTTTATGTCCCATTTTTGTAAAAGTCCATAAATATACCCTCCATGAAACACATCACCTGCCCCGGTTGTATCTACAACATCCACTTTGAAAGCAGGGGTCTGAAATACTTCATTCCCGGAGGCTGTTATACTTCCCTTATCACCCAGTGTGATTGTCACTGCTTTTGCGCCAAATGACTTCATGCGCATAATGGTTTTTTCAGGCTCAAATGAATTTCCATTGTTCATTAATTCCCTTGCAAATTCTTCGGAACCGACCACATAGTCGCACAAATGTGCAAGTTCAATCATGCCTTTGCGCACCCTGCCGGCATCAAGCATCACGGGGATATTTTCAGCACGCGCCTTTTCAGCTGCGTAAATTGATGCTTCTGCCATGAGTCCGTCAACAAGAAGGAAATCAGTCCCATCGAGAAAATCATCCGGCAGTTCATCCAGTTTTAAAGGTTCGGCAGAGGGCCTCTTCCAGAATATTGTCCTCTTTCCGCTCTTTTTCTCAATAGCTATGAAGGCAACCTGTGAATCGGAAAGATGCCTTTTTAAAAGACCCGAAATATCAATATTCTCCAACCGGAGGGAATCTGTAATTTTCCTGCCTGCTTCATCATCGCCGGTTATGCCGTAAAAAGAACAATCCATACCGAGTCTTGAAAGAGCGGCAAGCGCTGTGGCTGCAGGGCCGCCCCCTGCTATCGTCCATTCAATCACTTCTTTTTTGGTATCCGGCACAGGAAAGGAATCTACAATAAACAGATTATCAAGCGAACACTGGCCGAGCCCGGCAACTTTCATAAATATAATAATACCCTAAGATCCATAACGTTAGCGAGTCACAAAAAAATAAAATTCAATATCTTCCTCTTTCATTTTTGTCGAGTAGACATAATATGATTCCTCCTATGTTTCGTTCATTGTCTTAACATGTGAGAAACTTCAATGCCCCTCACAGAACCGGACTTGTGAATTTCCCACATCCGGCTCTTCAGTCCAACTCACCTTACAGGTGACACGTAAAAGCTATGCACTATTTTCGGTTTCGGCAGCGGGTAATGGTCGAGATATTTTGTGAAATCAACCCAACTCATTGTCCGTTTCTGACTTCGCCGGTTCATCCATTTACGTACAACTCTCAATGTAAATTTATAGAACCTGACAATTCCGTTATAATTCTCACTGACTCCATAATACTGAAAATGTCCTCGCAGCTTTGCTTTCAGGACTTTCCACCATTCTTTGGTTTTGACCTGATTTCTTATCGCCTTAAGCCACGTATTCATTGCTCTGCATTTTGCGGAGTATTTCTTGCCACTGGTCTTGCGGCCTACTTTGAAGTTTCCTTTCCTTGACCTGTCGCAATAGTGAGTAAATCCCAGAAAATCGAAAGTATTGGCTCTGCGGTTCTGTGTCCCGGCATTATCCCGTTCAAATCGTCCGAAACTTATATTCCGACTCTTTGTCGAATGTATTTCTAAGCCGTACTTATTGAATCGGTTTTGCAGTCCTCGCTCTATGCGCTTGGCATCAGCTGCATAGCGAACTACACAAACAAAGTCATCCGCATACCTGACGATTTCACAGAACCCTCTTACACGGCTTTTAACTGTCGTTTCAAACCATGTGTCCAATACATAGTGCAGGAAGATATTAGCCAGCATCGGACTTAGAATACTGCCCTGCGGCGTTCCTGTATCCGATTTGACCAATATACCATCATCGACATAACCGGCTTTCAGAAATTTCTCTATCAGATTTAACAGTGTCGTATCCTTTATTCTTATTCGGATACTTTCCATGAGCTTTTCATGCGACACATTATCGAAAAATCCCTTTATGTCCGCCTCTACAATGTGGTTTACAGGCTGAAACATTATCAAGTCATTCAGTTCTTTTAATACTTGATGACAGTTTCTCTTTGGACGAAACCCATACGAACAGTTTAGAAAATCCTGCTCATATATGCTCTCAAGTATCCACGTGATTCCACGTTCTACTATCTTGTTCTCTAATGCTGATATTCCGAGTGGACGTTTTTCCGTCTCGCTCTTCGGTATATACACCCGCCTCGCTGCTATCGGCTTGTATTTCTTGCGCTTCAGCTTTGAGACTAACAGCACCAGATTTTCATCCAATTTTCTACCGTACTCTTCCCAGCTTACGTTGTCAATTCCTACTGCCTTATTCCTGTTCAGGCTTTTGTAGCAATCCCGAAGATATTCAACATTTAGTAAATGAGCAAGGCTCGTAAACTGAAAATCAGGGTCTCTTCGGGCATGACCGGTTATGAGAGATAATTTCTGCCATGTTTCTCCTATATCAGTGTATGGCATGACAGCCCTCATCTCTCTGCGTTAGACTGCTGACCCCTTCGAGGGCCCCTATATTCAGGGACTCATCAGGCATTACCCTGTTTACGCCTCTACTATGAGTCAGTCCGACTACCGAAACGCCATACTTCCTTGTTGCCTCTTCGGCTTCTTGGAAGCTTCCTTTTGGAGCGCTTCGGTTCTCCCAAGTTCCAATATAAACAGTTCGTTTGCCCGCCACGGACTCAGACCCCGGCACGTCAGTGACACTCTCACCTTTATCGTGTGTCCTGATTTTGGTTTCCAGGAAATGAAACCCTTGACCCAATGCAATAAGGATAATTTCGGGGCTCAATACCTTCACTTGCGTTGTGGCTGACATTCTGCCCTCCCCATGGCTTCGTATGTTTCGTTCCTGTAGCCGACATTATATATGCAAGTCCGCTTATTATTGTCCTGGGATATATAGCCCGTTTTATTCCATTTGTCATAATCGCCGTGACATCGGGTATGAAACAGGTTGGACAACGTGTGGAGGAGGCAGCGTTTTTAACTACCGGCAACTGGAGTAAAGTAATGTACAGAATTATAATACCCCTGACAAAACATAGTCTGATTGCCGGTTTTTTTATCGTATTCATACTATCAATCGGAGAAATCGGGACTACACTTCTTGTCATACCACCCGGAAGGGAGACAGTTCCGATAAAGATTTATAATTTGATGCATTACGGTGCGGATCAGATGGTTGCTGCATTGTGTCTCATATTAATTGCAATAATTCTTGCCTTTTCAGGGCTGTTTTTAATAGTTCATAAAAGTCTCAATAAACAGAGCGCTTAAATGTTAAGTATTGAACATCTGACAAAAAGATATGGTGATACAGAAGCTGTTAAGGACCTGACACTCGAACTTTCTTTAAATGAAATCCTGGCAATCATAGGGCCGTCCGGATGCGGTAAGACTACCCTTCTGAGGTTGACAGCCGGTTTTGAAAGCCCTGATAAGGGGTGGATATTGATTGACGGCGTTGAGGCCAGCACGCCAAATCATTTAATAGAGCCATACAGGAGAAGCTTGTCCATGATATTCCAGGATCTTGCCCTCTGGCCTCACATGACAGTGAAAGAGCATGTGGAATTTGTTCTTAAGAAAAACAAGCTTTCAAGAGGTGACATTAATTTAAAAATCGACCGGAACCTTGAAGACGTAAATTTAAATGGATACGGCAATCGAAGACCTCATGAGCTTTCCGGAGGCGAGAGACAGAGACTGGCTATTGCAAGGGCGCTGGCATCAGAACCGACTTATTTGCTGATGGATGAGCCTTTCAGCAACCTTGATTCAATCTTAAAAGATGATTTGCAGGAATTGCTCCTCAGCCTCAAAAATCATCATGAGATGAGTATTATGTATGTAACCCATAATATAGAAGAAGCGCTTGCGCTTGCCGACAGGATAGCCGTCATTAATAAGGGGAGGCTTGAACAAATCGACACTAAAGATAATATACTGAATAATCCCAAAAATAATTTTGTACGTCGTCTTTTAAGGATTAAATAGGTTTTGTATGAAGACCATAACGCCAAGAGAATTGTTTTTTAGTATATTTTTTATCTTATTTGTTATTGTTGCATATGCAGGCCCTGACGATGTCCATGCAGAAGAAAAGCCCCTTGTTTTTTCTACATGGGAGGGCTTTGAAGTAGATAAGTGTGCATCCATATGGCTTATAAAACGATTTGTTGACGAAAATGCCTTTATTAAATTTTCCCCCAGGGGAGAAGAAATAAAAGAGGGCATACCATTTGATACCCCTGATGCTAAATTAAGAAGGTATCACAACATGTCTACATTCGAATCAATTTTGAAACATTATAACCTGCGGGATCAAAAACTTCTCTACATAGGCAAAATCATTCATGATATAGAAGTTAACATATGGGAGAGAAAGGCGCTTAAGGAAACTTTAATGGTGCAGAAGGCGGTCAACGAAATTATAACGAATTCAAAAAATAATGATGAAATTATAGATAAAAGTCTTAAGTATTTTGATTCTCTGTACATAAAAATTTTTAGGAAGTAAGGCAAAACCAAAATGAAAATTCTCACTTATATCATTATAGTTTCTCTTTTTCTTGCCTTACCGGCATGGGATAATTTTGCCCTGCCCGAGGATATTCCCTCCCCACTATCATCTCATTTTAAAGAACAATACACAGATGACCTCGATGGGCTTCTCGAAAGACATTATATCAGGGTGCTGACTCCCTTCAATAAGACCAACTTTTATATATCGGGCAAGACACTGTATGGATTCGAATATTCGCTGTTAAAGGATTTCGAGAAGTTTCTTAATAAAGGGACAACCCGGAGGGATTTGAAGGTCGTGATTGAATTCATCCCTGTTTCGCGCGACCAGCTTATTCCGGCCCTTGTTAATGGATATGGAGATATTGCCGCTGCCGGACTGACCATAACCCCGGAGCGTTTAAAACAGGTAGATTTTACAGATCCGTATTTAACGGGGATTGATGAACTGGTTGTTGTGAATAAAAACGTTCGAACGATTAAAAACTTTAAAGACCTCTCCGGCCATAAAATATTTGTAAGGCCAAGCAGCAGTTATTATGAGAGTCTTTTATCCCTGAACAGGAAATTCAAAAAGATGAAGCTCCGGCCCGTGCGCATAATTAAAGCGGATGAAAACCTGGAAACCGAAGACATTCTTGAACTGGTCAACTCCGGCGCTATCAAGATAACCATAGCCGACAGCCATATAGCGAAAATATGGTCACGTGTTTTCAAAAATATTCATGTGCTCAAAAACATCAAAGTTCGCGAGAGTGGCAAAATCGCCTGGATGGTGCGGAAGAACAATCCCCGATTAAAAGAGCGACTGAACAAATTTGTTAAATCACACCGCAAAGGTACCCGCCTTGGGAACATATATTTTAATCGTTACTATAAAGATACAAAATGGATCAGGAATCCTTTATCCCTCATTGAAAGCAGAAAGATACAACAACATATTAAACTTTTCCGGAAATATTCGGAGCAATACGGAATTGACTGGATGCTGATAATGGCCCTCGCCTATCAGGAGTCCGGACTGGATAATAATAAAAAGAGCCATGCAGGAGCAGTCGGCATTATGCAGGTCAGACCGGAAACAGCCGCTGACAGGAAAATCGGTATTAAAAACATTTATCTTCTGGAAAACAATATCCATGCCGGTGTCAAGTATCTTGCGTTTTTGAGAGACCGTTATTTCAGTAGTGAAGATATCCGGGAGAGAGACCGCATTCGATTCGCACTCGCAGCATACAATGCAGGCCCTGCAAGGATTCAAAAGATCAGGAAGCGGGCGGGGAAAATGGGCCTTGACCCGAATCGATGGTTCAGAAATACAGAGCTTGCCGCCCTGAAGTACATTGGCCAGGAGACAGTCCGGTATGTCAGCAATATCAATAAATATTATTTAATCTTCAGGTTCGCTTTAGATACTGAAAAACTGCGGAATTCCGAAAAAAAGAAATTAGCGCAACGGGAAGATTAGGTCTTTGCAGGATTCAGATTAACTTTTTTTATCTGGAAAATATTTATACCACCGCTAAACTTAACAAAAAAAGAGCCGATAAGATACGGGAGCTATCATTTAAATTAATGTGATTCAACAGAAAGAAAATAAAGAGAATATATGCATGTCTTTTTTTAAGAATTTTATTATTGCCTTATTAGTTTTATTTTCAGTAATAACGCCTTGCCATGCAGATGCCGGCGTTGAAGATTATGAGTTATTCATTGCAGAGGGTATCCAGAAGATAAATGAGGGAAAATTCAGCGAAGCATTAGGGCTGCTAAAGGAAGCTCTGAAATTGTCACCGGATAGTTCCGAGGCAGCTTATTATGCAGGGATTGCATATTCAAATCCCGGCAACTACAAAGGGGCTGAAGCAAAACCATATGAACTAAGTATTTCAGCAGGTGGTCAGTATGACAGTAATGTAATACTTGAGACTTCCAACCCACCTGTCGGTGCAGACAGAAAATCAGACGCCAGGGCTTTGGTATATATAACATCCGGAGCAACTCTATTCAAGAGAGGGAGGGCAAAGCTGAAGGCGGATTATAACTTTTATCAAAGTATTCACAAGCACCTGAACGATTTCAATGTGCAATACCACAAAATCACACCTGTTTTAGAAATAGCTGCTTCCGGCATATTTAAGCCTTCAGTGGGGTACTCACTGGAGTATACACTCCTTGCTGGTGAACTTTACAGCCGGGTTCATACCTCTTACGGCAAGGTTACCGTAACAGAGGGAGAGAAGCTATCGACCGAGGTGATATATGAATACAGGGACAATAAGTACCGGGACAGTAATAAGTTTCAGACAAATTCAATACGGTCAGGATATAAAAACAGTGCAGGGATAAGGCAGAATTTTTATTTAAGCAGACTATCGGGAGATGCATATTACTTCAGTGATTCTGAAAGGGCAAAAGAGGGGTATTGGAATTTTAATGGATACAGGTCCGGGGCTGAACTTACCTGTAAGATAACATCTCCTCTGTATATAAATGTTTCAGGTGAATACAATGAGAGGCGATACCGTGATGATTACCCTGTCTTTCAGGAAAGGCGTTTAGACAGCATGCAGCAATTCTCTGTAAAGCTGACATATATCTTCTCTGACAGGATAAGTGCCTCCATAACAGATACTTATATTGTAAATAATTCTAACCTGAGTATATTCGATTACAAAAGGAATATAACAGGGATTTTTTTCACAGCGGGTATATTGTAGTTATTCAGCCACTGACAAACAGAGAATGGTTAGAAAACAGTCATTTGCCAGGATTCAGTCAGTGAAAATCCGCGGCAACAGATTTTATGTAATCAGTTACATAAAATCTGTGTAACTGATTACATAGGGACTCAAAGTGATAAATGCTAACTGTCTGTAAAATAAAAACTTCATATCTGGCATTGCAATTGCTTCATCCCTATAAAAGATTGAAAGATCACCTATGAAAAAACATGGATTTATAATACTCATTTGCCTTTCCCTGATTTTCATTATCGCAACGAAATCATATCCCGATACAGAAGCAGGAGAGATATTAACAGTAAAAGGGAATGTGTATCTGATAAGGGATGCCCGGAAGGACAATGCAGAGCCGCGGATGCGAATTTTACTAAAAGACACAGTGGAGACAGACAGGAAGTCAAGGACAAAGCTTTTCTTTATAGATGACAGCATCCTCAATCTCGGGGAGTTAAGCAGAATAGAGATTGAAGAATATTTATACAGTCCGGAGAAGAAAAGGTCAAAATCAATCTACAGGCTCCTCAACGGTTTACTGAAGATAGTGGTAGGCAACTCAGACCTTGAGATTCACACACCTACAGCAGTGGCAGCGGCAAGGGGGACAAAATTTATTATATGGGTTGAAGGCAGCGGCAAGGAGATGTTTACGGGAATAATAACCATGGAATCCGAGGTTGTAGTGAAGAATATAATTGAGAGCATAGCTGGAGAGGTTACTCTGAAGAGCGGCCAGATGAGCAGGGTTTACATGGGGAAGCCACCTGAAGCTGTACAACCGGCGGATATTGAAATAATTCGTCAACTTGACGGGCAGACCATGGTTTTAGGGAAAACAATAAAGGATACAAACATTACGTCCGGGAGATTACCGGTTCAGGCTGGTGAGGATTTATTTATGTTTCAACCACCGGTCTCCCAGGAGCCGGCAACACAAACACCTGTTACCATCGAGGTGATTTTCCCTGAGTAGCCGGAAGGAGGATAATATTATGGGGTATTTACGATACATAAGTCTGATTGTATTTTCCCTGGTGATTGCTTCCTGTGGAGGCGGTATTGATAGCAGCACAAACCCGGACTCGACGACTGTAATGATTAATCTCGGCCAGCGGGCGATCAGCGCCGGCATGGTTTCGTCCGGGGTGATTCCTTCCTCTGTAAACTCCATGAGGTTTTATATATCGGGTTCCGGTATGAGTCCTGCAGAACGCACCATAAGCGTTGCCGCAAGCACCACTATTGAGGAGGTATTTGAGATTCCAAATGGTTCAAACAGACACTTTGAGGTATTCTCCTATAATAACAGCGGCACCCTGATCTATTACGGGGATACCTATGCAAACCTGAATGGTAGCCCAACATCCGTCAGTATTACAATGGCTTCTGTTACAGACGAAACCCCGCCGACATTTGGAGGGGCTGTGACAGCAACAGCCGTCTCAAGTACAGAGATAAACCTGTCATGGACAGCAGCTACGGATAATGTAACAGCATCATCAAACATAGTATATCTGATATACATTTCAACAACATCTGGAGGACAGGACCTTCTGACAATGCCGGACTTTACCACAGCAGCAGGTGCCACCACCTACACAGTAACAGGACTTTTTGCCTCAACAACCTACTACTTTGTTGTAAGGGCAAAGGATGAGGCAGGCAACCTTGACAACAACACTACAGAAGTCTCAGTAACAACCCAGACCCCGGCAGACATAATACTACCGACATTTGGAGGGGCTGTGACAGCAACAGCCGTCTCAGGCACGGAGATAAACCTGTCATGGACAGCAGCCACGGATAATGTAACGGCGTCATCAAACATAGTATATCTGATATACATGTCAACAACATCAGGGGGGCAGGACTTTCTGTCGCAGCCGGACTTTACCACAGCAGCAGGCGCTGCCACTTACGCAGTAACAGGACTTAGTTCCTCAACAACTTACTACTTTGTTGTAAGGGCAAAGGATGAGGCAGGCAATGTTGACACCAATACAGTAGAGATGTCGACAACCACCCAGACGCCGCCGGATGCAACACCACCGGCATTTGGAGGCGCTTCAACAGCAACAGCCGTCTCACGCGCGGAGATAGACCTGTCATGGACAGCAGCCACGGATAATGTAACTGCGTCATCAAACATAATCTATATGATATACATCTCAACAACATCCGGGGGACAGGACCTGTCGCAGCCGAACTTTACCACAGCAGCAGGCGCTGCCACTTACGCAGTAACAGGACTTAATTCCTCAACGACTTACTACTTTGTTGTAAGGGCAAAGGATGAGGCAGGCAATGTTGACACCAACACTGTGGAGGTATCGGCAACTACCAATATGATGTGATCGTGCTCATAACATCGCAGACTGAATGGGGTCTCCTGAAAAGGCATCCGATGCTTTGTTTAGCAAAGTTTCCAGAGGTTTGGGCAAGACTCTGTAATTTTTATAGAACTTTTTTATGCTAAAATACTCATCAAATGACTGACGGTATCACAGTTCGCATTCTCGGTGACTTTGGCCCCTTTTCCAGGATGGGAAAAAGCATCGCTTATCAGATAACCATTGGACAGTCTACCTATCTCATAGACTGCGGTGCACCCTTATTTCAACAGATCGGCAGCCAGGGGCTTAAAGAGATAAAGGGTCTTATAATTACTCACTGCCATGATGACCACAAGAGGTGGTTTACCGACCTGGCCCTCTTTAGTATGTATGAATCTGATATAAACCATAAGGTTTTTTTCCTTGCATCAGAAGATATTCATGATGAGCTTATGAAGGCGTCAGGCCCTGCCCTGAACAGAAGCCTCTCAAATGATTCAAAAAATATAATTGATATTGCTTACGAGGAATATATTAATTACAGGATAATAGGTCCGCGTGCAAAATACAGGATCGTCTCCGTAGATGAAGGCAGAGGGAAAACAGTTCTTTATATAACCGACAGGCACGGCAATGTCGTTGGTCCTGATATCGCAAAGATTATTATAAGCCGGAAGACAAAAAGACCGAGGATGCTCTTTCATGACCCTCATTACAGGGAATGGGTTGAGCCTGAGAGCTTTTATCCCTTCTCTTCGTCTGCATTCTATGAAGAAGACAGGAACAATTACACCGGCCCGGAGGGTTTTACCATTGAAGCAATCAAGGCCCCTGTGTGGCATGGTATTCCATGTATAGGCATAAAAATCACAACCGGGGAGGAGACCCTGATCTTCAGCTCCGATACCGCACACGACAAGTACCTGTGGAAGCAGCTTTATACAGAGAAGAGGACTCAACAGCTTAAGATGTCAAAAAAGGAATTTGAGTCTGCTGCTGTTATTTACGGGGACATCAACGTCTATATAGAGCGGGTATGGAGTGAGGAGCGCTACAGAGAGGCGAGCAATGCATTTAATGATGCGGTTGTTATACATGATGTATCTGCCGGAAACAGTATAGTGCACACAGACTATGAGAAACTGAATAATACTTTTCTTAGAAAAAATAAAGTCCTGTTAACCCACAGTCTTGACAGAATAACCTCGGAATGGGTGTTGTGCGATACAGGGAAGAGCTTCAGGATTAAAGGGAAAAAATTTTTTGAGATAGTAGGTGATGAACTTTATCCTATGAATGCTGATATATATCATAAGGAAGCAGGGAAATATTATACCGGTTACAAAAATGATAAAGGAAGGTACACCGTGTATGAGAAAGATGGTCTCCTCGGACTTTCTGCAGATGAAGGAGCCGGGCATGGTAAACCCCTTTACAGGGTAGATATCTATGAAGATATATCAGGAAAATATTTCCCGAAGCTGGAAGAGAAAAATGCCGTGTATATGGAGCGGGGAGATGGAAAAATAGAGCTTATCAAATTTACAAAGGAAGGAAGCAGGGGAGAGATTGTGGATAATTATAGAAGCAATCTCCTGAAGGGAGGCGTTCCATAGGAACCGTATTTCAGGGGTTAACCGCTAAATGGCTCTGGAAACCGACTGTCTTTATCCCCCTGCTTATAACCCTTATCTTTGCTGTCCTGAGTGTCAAAAACCCCTCAATTATTGATGAGCATATAGAAACCCTCCTTGTCGATTACAGGTTCAAAATCAGGAATCTGATCTCGGCCCCACCGGTTCCACCGGATATTTTAACAGTTAATATTGATGAGAAGAGCCTTTTAAAGTTCGGGAGGTGGCCGTGGAACAGGAGGCTTCAGGCAGAGCTGATTGAGAAGGTATTTGAGAGCAGACCAAAAGTTGTAGCAGTGGATATCTTCTATCCTGAGCCTGAGTCCCCCGGATCGGACAGGGCGCTCGCAGAAGTAATAAAGAAACATAAAGACAGGCTTGTTATTGCCCTTGGTTTTGAGGTTGAACAGGGAAAGGTATTTAATGGAGAGATAGAGAACGTACTTTATGACGATGCGATCCCTGTGATTAAGAACCTGAGACAGCTCAGGCCGATAGAGGCGTACAGGGTACTCTTTCCTCCTGAACCGATAGCCCGTTTCGCAACATTCGGCCATGTCTACCCACTGCCTGACAGGGATGGAAAACACAGGTGGGAAAACCTGTATATCAAATACGGTGGGGAATATTTCCCGTCACTGGCGCTTCAGGCTGCCCGTATCGCCGGGGGCATTTCTGCCAGCAAGGTTAGTATCATTGGAGGAGCAGGGGTTGATTTAGGCGGCAGGCTTATACCCACCGATAAATTCGGACGTCTCCATATCAACTATATAGGCAGGGAGGGCAGCATTGTCCACAGATCAGCCGCAGATGTCCTTTCAGGCAGTATACCCGGTGGATTTTTCAGGGATAAAATTGTATTTATCGGCGCCACTGCCATGGCAACATATGACCTGAAAAACACCCCCTTTTCTGCAAATATGCCCGGTGTTGAAAAGAATGCAACCGTTGCTGCCAACATACTTGCCGGGGATTATATAAAAAAGACACCAGATTATCTTGATCTCCTCGTGGTTTTGCTTACAGGCTTTTTCGCCGCATTTATAGGACAAAAACAAAAGGCCCTGTATTTATCTGTTCTTTACATATGCCTGGCCATTGTCATTGTCATCACGAATCAGGCTCTTTTTACCTGTTACGGCATCAGGATTAATCTTATATACCCGCTCCTTACGGTTGTTTCAACAGGCGCCTTTATAATAAGCTGCGGATATTTTACTGAAGAGAAAAAGGCAAAAGAGATCAGAAGGATGTTTTCAAGTTATGTAACCGAAAGGGTTGTTAATGAATTGATTAAAAATCCCGACCTTGCAAGGCTCGGTGGCGAAAGAAGAGAAGTAACCGTCCTTTTTTCCGATATAATGGATTTCACAAAATTTTCAGAAAGGCATTCACCCGAGGAAGTGGTTGCCATGCTTAATGAGTATCTCGGGGCAATGACAGAGGTTATATTTAAATGGGATGGTACCCTCGATAAATTCGTGGGAGATGAGATCGTTGCCTTCTGGGGTGCGCCTATGAAGCAGGAAGACCATGCAGAGCTGGCTGTGAGGTGCGCACTTAACATGTCCAAAAGACTTGAAGAGCTCCGGCAAAAATGGAGATCCGAAGGTAAACCTGCCCTTGATGCAGGGATAGGGATAAACACAGGTGAAGTGGTAGTCGGAAATATAGGTGCTGAAGGGAAAAAAATGGATTACACGGTTATAGGAGACCATGTAAATGTCGCGGCAAGGGTAGAGGCGCTTACAAGGAAGCATAATACCGGCATCCTGATAACTGAATTTACGCTGAACAGGATAAGGGACCTTGTAACAAAAGGCATTCTCTACCGTACCAGTATATCCGTAAAGGGACTGGAAAGAGTGGCGCTCAGGGGCAAGGAAAAGCCTGTTGGGATATACGGGGTCACAGAGAGACCCTTCCGTCTTTAAATGCCTGCAGGAATGCCTCAACAACATCCGGGTCGAACTGTATTCCTGAAAACCGTTTAAGCTCTGCAAAGGCAGCCTCTCTGGAAAGTTTTTTCCTGTAGGGTCTCTCGGTTGTCATTGCATCAAAGGTATCGGCTACTGTGATGATCCTTGCCATAAGAGGAATCTCACCGTCTTTAAGTCCGTCGGGGTATCCCTTTCCGTCGTACCGTTCATGGTGCCCCCTGATACAGGGTATTACATCTTTGAGCTGTTCAACATTTTTCAGCAACTCCGCACCGTAGAGTGAATGCATTCTCATCTTATCAAATTCCGCTTCTTCAAGCTTACCGTCTTTAAGCAGGATATCGTCTCTGACGCCTATTTTCCCTATATCGTGCAATATCGCCGCAAGCTGCAGATTTCCAAGCTCACTCCTGCTCAGCCCCATATATCCGCCGATAACCATGCTATATCGCCTTACCCTTTTTGTATGTCCACCGGTATAGGGGTCCCTCAGTTCAATTGTATCGGCCATGACCTCGGCAGTGTCGTAAAAGGTCTTCTTCAATTCTTTATGCAAGCCGGCATTATCTATTGCAACAGCAACATAATTTGATATGGACTCCATTACTTCGAGATCATTATCATCAAATTGTCCCTCTCTTTTATTGATGCCCTCGAGGACGCCGATTATACTCTCTCTGGATTTTACAGGAACACAGATGATGCTTCTTGTTGTAAAGCCGCTGGCTTTGTCTATCTCTTTAAAAAACCTTCTGTCCGTCTGCGCATCATGGATAATAAGGGGGTCTCCATGTTCTGCCACATATCCTGCAACACCGACACCTTTTTTGAGCCTGATCCGTTCTACCTCTTCACCCTTTTCTCCTGTTGCAACATCGATATAGAGCTCCCCTGAAGTTTTATCAAGCAAAAGAAGGCTTGCAGCTTCTGAATTAAGCACAGACGTTGTGGCTTCAATTGTCTTCTTTCTTATGAGATTATGATCCAGAGAAGAATTGATAAGGGGTGCTAATTCCGTCAATGTCTTAAGCTGCATTATCTTTTTCTGCAGGGTTGAGATCACGTTAGCCTCCTATTTTATCTTTTGCTCCTTACATGTAGAAAATTCAGCAAGGCGGTTTCTTATTTCAGATCCTTGTTCTATCGATCTCTTCAAGAAGTAACAAGTTAAGTTTATAAACAACGGTATGTCCCTATCTGTTGCCCTTAAATGCACTGAAAATTTATCAAAGGGTCTTTTAAAATATACTTAATCACACTATCGAAAATCTACACGAAAACTGTCAAAATAGCAATTCGAGATCTTTTTTCTAATTTCCCCTCACCCTTGTGGATAAACTAAAGTCAGGCCAAAAAAGAGAGCGAAGTTTCTATATAAATCAGAGGCGACAGGGATTCCTAAAGAAGAAATACTTGATATGTTCTTGATTTTTGATTAGGTATAATGGGAACTATATCTCCTGCGGCAAGACAATTTCCCGTTGCCGCAGGAGATAGCCGGTCAGACTTCACAGCAAAGGCGTCTCATACTTTTCTTGCCTGTTGGCGAGACGGACATGACAACATCTATCTTGTTTCCACAGGAACTGCAGAGCCGTGCTGAATTCTTTGATCCTGCTCTTGCGGCCACATCAGTCTTTGATTTTGATTTTCCTGACATAATACCACCCTCCTTTCCAGTTTATAAATTCAACTAAGAAAACTTACAAATTTTCCGTTCATATTCCTACGCACACAACTCCCTCATAAGTGTATCCTCTTCAAGGATTTGGTAAGACGAGGCCATCAATGCGGTATGAATGAAGGCGACGTAATATACATTAAAGCAGAAATATTGTCAATGCACCTGGGTCTGCGACAGCGATTCCCGGTGAAAACGGATGCAAGATTGCTTCGTCGCTGAAGCTCCTCGCAATGACATCGCGAAAATCTTCTCTGTCATTGCGAGCGGAGCGAAGCAATCTCAATGCGTTACAAATTTACCGGGAATTGCTGCGTAGTATGGTTTTATGATATCCTTAAATCCACGGCAATTAAATCTGCTGATAAAAATGCAAAAAACATTAAATGCATATCGTTATGGAGGATTGAAATGATGAAGGCAAGAAAAATTGTTGTATTAATATTGTTGATGATTCCCTTTCTGGTTGCTGGCTGTGCAAACAAAACGAAACTTGACACAATTGAAGAGTCACAAAAAGAGATACTTACCCGCTTGAATACTATCGAAGAAAATCAAAAGGAGATAATGAAGTTATTCAAGCCAAGGAGACAGGCTGTTGATTATAACAAGGTTTACAGGATACCTCTCGGGAATTCGGTTGTAAAAGGTAAAAAGGCTGCCCCCGTTACTATTGTAGAATTTTCCGATTTTCAGTGTCCGTATTGTGCAGGACTGCAATCAACTTTACGGGAGGTCTTAAAGGCATATCCGGATGACGTAAGGCTGGTTTTCAAGGATTTTCCATTGTCGTTTCATAAATATGCCATGGATGCTGCCAGGGCCGCCCGTGCAGCAGGCGAGCAGGGCAAGTACTGGGAGATGCATGATTTGATATTTGAGAATTTCAAGAAGCTTAATACTGATATATTCAAGGAATTTGCAGAAAAACTGAACCTGGATTTAACCAGGTTCATGGCTGATTACAAGGGCAATAAATACGATAACCTGATACAACAGGATATTAATCTCGGAAGAAGTCTCGGGGTAACAGGCACGCCCACACTTTTTGTCAACGGCAAGAGAATGCAGAGAAGGAATTTTGACGACTTCAAAAGCGTTATTGAAGGATATTTGAAGAAAAAGTAATTCGGTAACTCCCGAAAGTACCTGGAAAAAAATATGCCTGCCATGCCGTATTCCGGCTGCGCGGATTGAGCTGTAGAGGCGTTAAATTATCAGAATTTCCAGCAGCCTGTCCAGCTCTTCAAGGGAATAATACTCTATTTCTATTTTCCCCTGCTTATTTGATTTGTGAATCAGGTGGACCTTAGTGCCGAGGCTGTGCATCAACTTCTCTTCGAGTGATGCTATTTGCGGGTCTTTGGGTGGTTCAGGTCTGGAACGTGAGGCCGCAGGAGAGGCGGTCTTTTTGCTTAATGTCTCGGCCTCTCTTACGCTTAGTCCATTCTGAATTATTTTTTTTGCGATACTGATGCGAAGCCTCTGGTTTTCAACCTGCAGCAGCGCTTTTGCATGACCGATACTTAAAGAACCTTCTGCAATCCACTTCCTGATCCCGGCAGGCAGTTTTAATATTCTCAGGTAATTGGTTACGGTTGCCCTGTCCTTTCCAACTTTTTTGGACAGGTCGTCATGTGTCAGTTTAAAATCGTTTATCAGCCGCTGAAATGCCCCTGCTGTTTCAATGGGGTTCAGATCCTCCCGCTGAATATTCTCTATCAATGCAAGTTCAAGCGCCTCTGCCGGGGCAGCCTCTTTAACTATCGCGGGAATAGCCCTTAGCCCTGCTATTTTAGCGGCTCTCCATCTTCTTTCACCGGCAATTAACTGATATGAATCTCCGGCAATTTTTCTTGCTATTACAGGCTGGATAACTCCTTTTTCCTTTATTGAGGCAACAAGATCATTCAGTGCGGCATCATTAAAGACCGTGCGGGGCTGGTATTCATTAGGTGTAATCGATTTTATGTCGAGTTCGAGAATTTCCTTTGTCTTACCTCTTGCCTTTTCAGGTATCAGAGCGGAAAGGCCTTTACCAAGCGCAGGTTTCATTTCCTATCATCTCCTTTGCAAGTTCCAGGTAGCTCCGGGCGCCTTTTGAGCGTATGTCATAAAGCATAACGGGTTTCCCATGACTCGGCGCCTCGGCAAGGGTTATGTTTCTCGGAATTAATGTCCTGTATACTTTATCTCCAAAATGTCTTTTTAATTCATCGGTGACCTGATTGGCAAGCGTGTTTCTCCCGTCAAACATTGTAAGCAGAATGCCTTCTATTTCAAGAGAGGGATTGAAAGAGCTTTTTATCAGATTGTAAGTTCTTAGTAACATGCTGATTCCTTCCAGTGCGTAATATTCACATTGCATAGGTATAAGCAGGCTGTCGGCTGCAACAAGGGCATTCAGCGTTAAAAGGCTGAGGGACGGGGGACAGTCAATAAAAATATAACTGTATTGATGTTTGATGGATTCAATGGCATCTCTGAGGATTGTTTCTCTCTTATCTTTTGCAGAAAGCTCAAGCTCTGCGCCAATAAGGTCGATGTTTGAGAGGATAATTTCAAGATTTTCTATACCCGTCCCCTGGATAATTTCTGCTGCTGATTTTGTTTCCGTATATAAATCATACAGGCTTCCGTTGAGATTGTTTTTGTCAAAACCGAGGCCGCTTGTTGAATTTCCCTGGGGGTCTGAATCAATAAGCAGGACATGCTTTCCGGCAGCAGCAATTGAAGCGGATATATTGACAGCTGTTGTTGTTTTCCCAACGCCCCCCTTCTGGTTGGCTATTGCTGTTATTTTCCCCACTACGCTCCGTCCTGAACAAACTTGAACCCCTTCTTGATTGATAGCTCCGCCCTTGCCAGCTCTTTCCCGAGATATGCAGCGTGGCTTAGCTCTGTTACCCATTTATTGTTAATAATTGTAAAATAAATATCCCGGCCGTTTTTGCCTTTTATTTTCCTGAGTAATTTGTTGTCATAAGAATAATGCTCAACCAGAATGCTTGCGTTTTTCTTTGAGGGAAGAATTACGAAATATCCTGCCTTGTCTAATTTTATTGATGTTTTACTCTGTTTTTTTGCGGTAACCGAAGGAACAGCAGCAGAGGGTTCTGGAAGAGATACGGCCGGCATTGCCATAGTAACGGTCTGGTCGCCGCAGTCGCCATGGCATCCGCAGCTCGATGAGCTTGCTGCAGGGGCAGCGTTCCGGGAAAGCTCCTCGATTTTTCCGGCTAATGTTCTTGTGTTTGCACAGCCGATCTGATTTTCAACCTGAACCTGTTTGCGAAATTTTTCAACATCGGAATGCGTGACATTTTTCAGTATGGGACGTCTCCCTTTTGAGCCTATAATCCGCATGTTTTTGTCAACGCCGTTTTCCCAGAGCGCTAATAATGTCTTTCCGCTTTGATGTCCCTCAGTATCTTTGCCGGCTAAAATTAAAGAACTGATGGAAGGATTGGAAATAACATTTTTAATTATTTTGTCAATGCCGATATTTTCAGTCTCTGTTTTGCCGACCATGCAGAGGCCGGAAGGATTGAGTTTGACTAATTTTTCTTCGAGTTTAACGTTTGCAAGTGTAGAAACCGCTACAGGCGCAGACTTGTTCAGCACCGTATATTCGCCTTCAACAGGGGGCCAGGAACTATTGTCTATCTGAATTTCACAAGTCGACAATGTTGCTGATGCCAGCTCGGGGTATTTGGAAGTCAGAAAGGTCATTGCCTCGGGTGGTATGCAGAATTTACAGCCGAAACACGGGTATTCGAGGGGTTGAAGCTGTTCAAGCCATTTATTTACATTTTCAAGCAGTTCTTTTGCATCTTTAATTTTCAGCAAAGGAAGAGATGCCTTCAGGTTTTCCAGGGTTCCCTTCATGCAACCGCATTTTATGCACTTTGAAAGCCGCATGCCTCTTTGAATTTCTGCAAAGACCTTTTTAAACGTAGGATTCATGACACTATTATGTATGAAAATAATATAAAAGTTCAACTTTATAAATTAATACGTTATAAATTAATACCACAGGGTAAGGCCGCCTGCCGCTTAAGCAGGCGTTTAGATTTATTTATATAAGTATTAACCGATAATCCTGTCTCAATGTGTTACCGGTTTGTTATAATAATTAATAAATAATGCTCCAGGAGCCCTATAAAAAACTGAAGATTCACTGGGATAAGATCAAAGCCGACGTAGAAGTTACCGATATCGCTTATATTGTTATACGGCTCATAATTCTTTGCGGTGGGATCGGATGGCTTATATTTTCCGATATATCGCAGAAGACATCTGCGAATGTCGGCAATCTGTTTATTTATTTTGTTGCCTACAGTTTCTTTTTATATATATGGCTCTTTTTCTTTCCCCGGAAAAAACAGATCATTTATATTTTTTCCCTTTTCTTTGACCTTTCATTTACAACCATTCTTGTCAGGATAACGGGGGGATTTTACAGTCATTTTTTTAACGGTTTTTATTTAGTAACAGCCCTTTATTCTTTCAAGTTCGGTACTGTCCCCGGCACTGCAATAGCTGTGATATCCACAGCGCTTTATCTTGCAAGCGGCAGCTTTGATTTCAATAAACTTCACTGGACCAATTTTTCCGTCAGGGTTGCATTTTTATTTTTACTGGCCCTGCCCATCGGGATTCTTTCCCAGAAACTGAGAAGCGACAAGGATAAAATAGAAAAGCTCAATAAGGAGCTGGAAATAACTATTGAAAATCTGCGGACTGTACATAGAAAACTTATACGGGTGGAGAAATTGTCGGCACTGGGAAGAATGACTGCGGATGTTGCACACGAAATAAGAAATCCATTGACATCTATAGGGGGCTTTGCAAGACGTCTTAATAATAAATTGGCGCCTGACTCAAAGGAAAAGGAATATGCTGAAATTGTTATATCGGAAGTCAACAGGCTGGAACGAATACTCAAAGATGTCCTTACTTTTTCAAGAGAATCAAAATACATCATGGAATATCAGGAGATAAACGGGATTATAAAAGAATCCCTCCAGACTTTTGTTGACATTTGTAATGAGCAGAAGATACAGGTAGAGGAAAAATTAGATACTTCACTTCCTCCAATTTTAATTGACAGGGATCAGGTGAGACTGGCAGTAAATAATCTTATTTCAAATGCCGTAGGTGTAATGTCCGGGGGAGGTACGCTGACAGTAAAGACTTTTATGAAGAATCTGAATAAAACCGATTACGTTGTGGCAGAGGTTGCAGACACAGGCCCCGGCATACCCGATGAAGCGTTAGATATAATATTTGAACCATTTTATACTACAAAAGAGATAGGAGCGGGCACAGGACTAGGTCTTCCCATATGTAAAAAGATTATAGATGAACATAACGGGTTAATATTTGTTGAAAGTGAATTAGGCAAGGGCACGTCTTTTAAATTGTTTTTTCCATATCAAAGTAAAGAAAACGGTGATAAGATAAAATGCTGGGAATTCACTAAGTGCGGCGTTGAAAAGGCTGAAGGGGCGATGGAGCTGAGATGTCCCGCTTATCCTAATTATGGGCGCATATGCTGGTCCGTAGCGGGTACATTTTGCGGTAAGAGGGTAACCGGAGCTATTGCCCAGAAATTAGGGGATTGCAGAAAGTGCGAATTTTATCAGCGTGTTGCTATTCGCAGGGACCTTTAATGTGAGTTTTTCAGCAAGTCGGAATTCACCGGAAATTGCTGAAAAATTTAAGGCGCTGTTTACTTTTTTTGATGTTTTATCATAGAATGTCATGTTAATATTTATCTGTTCAGGGCCCATAGCTCAGTTGGAAGAGCCACCGGCTCATAACCGGTTGGTCCCAGGTTCGAGCCCTGGTGGGCCCACCAGATTGAGGATTCTAAGCCCGGAATAAAAAATTTAAAGTGAAAAATTATTATTATATGAATCCCGGATTGCTGCTGATTACTAATCCCCGGAGGCAAAATTGAATGAACAACTAAGGCGTTTAGTTGAACTTCAGGAAATAGATTCGGTTATCATTTCTTTAGCCGATAAAATTGAATTACTTCCGGACAAATTAGATCAGTTTAAAACTCCCCTTGAGGAGGCAAGCGCTTCTTTTCAGAAATTTAAATTAAAGCACGAAGAGCTTAATAAGCGCAAAAAAAATAAGGACCTGGAATTAGAAGAAATTCAGGATAAGATTAATAAACTCCGATCCAGAAGCGCTGAAATTAAAACAAACAAGGAATATGAAGCCCATCTCAGGGAAATCGAGGGATTTGAAAAAAGCAAGTCTAAAATTGAAGATGAAATCCTGACCCTTATGGAAGACATAGAGAATTTTACAAAGAATCTGCAGGAAGAGGAGTTGAAAATCAGGAAGGCTGAAGATGATTTTCAGGAGCGGGAAAAGCTGCTGGAAGAGGAGAAAAAGAAGTTGAATATAGAGATGGAACTGCAGAAGGCAAAAAGAAAAGATTTTATTGCAGGGATCGATAAAGAGATTTACGCCCAGTATATGACCCTTTTGAACAGATCAGGGCTGGCGGTCGTGCCTGCAAAAAACGAAGTATGCCTCGGCTGTAATTATAATATCCCGCCGCAGCTATACAATGACATAAAAAAGAATGAAGATATTTATACCTGTTTCTATTGCAAAAGATTTCTGTATTATAAGGAGCCCTCTCCAGACGGGAGTAAATCCGGGGAAACCGCCCCAGTCTCCTGATGGCAGGCCATATTCACACAAAAAAGAAAAGCTCACAGCCTGATTTGTTTGAAACAGGGCGTTTGCCTTTGAACAGCAAGGATACGGGACATGCGGTGATGCATTGTGACGGCGCATCCAGCGGAAATCCGGGCAGGTCCGGAATTGGTGTCGTAATTAATCTTGCAGATGAAATTGCCCGGGAGCATGGAAAGAGAAAAAAATACAGGATATCCGAATACATAGGAATTGCGACAAATAATGTTGCTGAATATACAGCCCTGATAAAGGGACTTGAAAAAGCGAGATCATTGGGACTGAGGAAGATTAAAATTTTCCTGGATTCCGAACTTCTGGTAAGGCAGATGAACGGAATCTATAAGGTAAAGAATAAAAATCTGATGCCGCTCTGGATCAAAGCAGGCAATATTTTAAAAGAGTTTGATGATCATGAAATTATCCATGTCCGCAGGGAGATGAATAAAGAAGCGGACTTGCTCGCAACGGATGCCGTCAAAAAAGCTGCCCCGGCGTGATGAGGTAACCGGTTGTTAATTAATGGTTTTCTCAGGGTTCAACTACCTGGTTTAAGAAAATAATTTAAATATTGTTCTTAATGAGAAAATCCTTTAAAATATAGATGTATCAAGTCAATAGATAATAAATCAGGAGAAAAATAATAAGAGTTTTAATTTCTTTCTTTGCAGCGGCGGCGGTTAAACCCACCCCTGAAAGTTAGGCAGTAGTCTTAACAAAAAAGGCGGCGAATTTAACCCCGCCTTTTTTGTGATAATTTCTTTTTCCACGGACGGTTAATTTAAAGATGAAATTTGTCAAAAAGCTATATGACTGGGTTTTGCACTGGGCTGAGACCCCTTATGCAATTCCTGCCCTCTTTTTACTCTCTTTCAGTGAATCATCTTTTTTCCCTGTGCCTCCTGATGTGCTTCTGATAACTTTAGCTATTTCCATTCCAAAGAAAGCTTTCAAATACGCCCTGATATGCATGATTGCCTCAGTCCTTGGCGGTATCCTCGGTTACTGCATAGGTTTTTATGGTTATGAAACAGTCGGCAGACCCATCGTAGATTTTTATCATGGGCAGGATATCATGAACGCGATCAAATTAAAGTATGACGAGTATGGTTTTCTGGGGATACTTATTGCAGCAATAACTCCCATCCCTTACAAAGTGTTCACAATTGCCTCCGGTGTCTTTGAATTTGATTTCTGGTCATTCATGCTCGCTTCTATTCTGGGCAGGAGCACCCGCTTTTTTATCGTTGCCGGCCTTATCTGGAAATTCGGGCCCGCTATCAAAGATTTCATTGAGAAATACTTCAATATTTTGAGTATTATTTTTGTGATACTCCTTGCCGGCGGCTTTATCTTAATCAGGTACGTATTTTAAGATTTGCCTGTTTATGTACGGCAATCCTCAGCAAAGCATGAGTTTCTCATTTTCTTTTTATGCCTCTGTGACTGCCTGGTTCTTCTATTCCTCTTGATATCAGTCCGACCGGCTGATTGCAGATACATTGTTTTTTACGGTTTCATCTTCATCTCATATCTCTCCACTGCATAAAAAACAGCTAAAACCATCACTGAAAGGCCAACTATTACAATCCAGGGATTAACACCCAGTAATTTATCAATTGTAAGATAACCGGGAGTCTTACCTTCCAAAATCGTATTCTTTAACAAAGGATATACATATGCATACAGACCCGCTCCTGTTAACCCGCCGATTACTATTCCTGTCAAGGCGTCGATTTTTCCGGTGCATACAGCACCGGCGCCGCTTCCGGGTCAATAACCTAACAGCGCGAATCCAATGCCGAATATGGTACTGCCTATCAAAAGCCTTGCCGGTATAACCGGTGTAATATGAAGCTCTGCGGCATTAATATACACTAAAAAATAAACGCCGATTGAGCCGGCGAGCACCGCAGAGAGCATGACTTTAAGCATGGTAAAATCCTTAAGTAAAAACTGCCCCACGATTGTTTCGTATTTTGTGAGTCGCCCTTTATCTAAAAGGATACCAAGTGTTATTCCTGTTGCCAGACCTAAAATCAGTCTCGGAATACCTGTTATTTCCAATGGCCCCGTCATTTCACACCCCTGTATAGAATCCCGGCGTTTATTATGCCTGTGATAAAGACAATCATGAAAAATATCCAGCCGGAAAGCGCAAGCTGAAGAGAGCCGTTTATCCCGTGCCACATAGTACAGCCCCCTGCTAACAACGCACCGAATAAAAGTATTACTCCTCCCCAAAAGGCAGTAATTAAGCGCTTGACTTTGCCTGAACCAAAACGGCTTTTCCAGAGCCCGGGCACAATCTCTTTTTTAAACTCACCTGACATCCTGGAGGAAATAAAAGCGCCTATGAATATTCCCAAAAAGACCATCCAGCTCCAGTTAACCCCGGGACCTTCAGGCATCGTCTTCCGAATATATTCATTGTTGTTCACATATTCAGGAACAAATATACTCTGTATCATGACTGTAGTCTGAGAGAAAGCCCCGGCAATACCCATAGGCCTGTCAACAGTATAAAATGTAAACATGGCCAAAAGCCCTATCAAGCCTCCTGTAATATATGGATTCCATGACTTTTTCTGCAAAAACTTCATAACATCACCTCCCTGATTTTTATGTCGTTTTGTAGAAACTAATAAAACCTCTTTGAAAAATTACTTCACATGCAGGTATTTCATTGCAATCTTCCGGCCGTCTTCAAGCTGTTCTAAAAGAACCTCCCTCATCAGGGCGCATGCCTTGCTCACCTTGGGATTGGATATTTTATAATAGATATTAACTCCCTCTCTTCTTGCTGTAAGTATTCCCTTTTGTCTCATGATAGCAAGGTGCTGGGAGATGTTGGAAGGGGATATATCAAGAATATCAACAAGCTCACTAACGGATAATTCCCTGTTATCAAGGGCATTGAGGATTTCAATCCTTTTAGCATTACCCAGTGTCTTACATATATCGGCATGTATCTCATGAATTTTTTTATTCATGCCTGATAATTCTCATTAACCTGCGTTGAAGTATCTGTTGGAATCTTTTATATAAATTAAACCTTTTTATGGATTTATTCAAGCTTTTTGTTGCAGACATGGAATTCGAGGCTGTCAATAGTCGATGTTTTCGTAAAAAACGGCATGTTCTGATTTTTTACGAATTCGACATAACTCGACAGTACCGAGTTCTGTCATTCCGGCTTGTCCGGAATCTATAACCCTTTGATTTTCCCGGATTCCCGACAAGCGGGAATGACAACTGCGTGGTCATGACGTTTTCTTTAGAATCAACATGTTAAAAGAGAACTCGGTACTCTTAAGGACATAATTGTTACAGTTAAAATATCCCGAATTTTTTTAATTTAAACGGCAGATCAACTATTGTCATATCTTTTATATCTTTTTGAAGGAGATCAAAACCGGCATTGATAATATCCCGCTGCATCTTTTTATCACCCGGATTCCCGAGGGGTTTGCCAGGTGGAAACTTCAGGGACAATATCCTTGGCGGTCTGACAAGCTCGATAATATCTCTTCTGAACGTGACGCAAACAGCGCTGATTCCCGATTCTTCTATTCCTCTTGATATCAGTCCGACCGACTGATTGCAGATAACTCAGGTGGGAGTCAGGAAGGCAATATCAACGCCGAGCTCTTTAAGGCGTTTACCGACTTTTCCTGAATTCTCAAGAAGGGGGCCTGTGACATAAATATGCCCCATAAAACTGTAATGCTCTTCTGAGAGCGATTTGATCTTCCCTTCCTGCACATATTCTCTCATTCTGTCGATCGGAAATACACAATTCAGATCCTTGTTTATAAATTTATGATCATATGATTCGTGTGTCACCATTATATCTTCATGTTTGAGATCATTGGGAAGCATACGGTAAGAGCAGTCTCCTTCAAGGTGTTTGGTATCAAACGGTGTATCTGTTTTTAAATGAAGACCGCCGGTAGTCAGCAATGCAAGTTTACATTCGTGCAAAGGTTTGGCAAGGGGGGTGACAGGAGTCTCATTAAAAACCGTGTACTCAAAAGACGGATACTTTTTCCTGATTACATCCCTTGTTTTTTTAAGAAGATCAGACATAATATAACCTCTCTTTCCTGGAGCAATTCATCTACACAAAGGGGATGAAATTGACCGGACTTTTTTCATAAAATTTTATTTTATTTTCCTGTTTAAAATTCATACCTCATCTGAACGTAGAGATTGTCATTTCTATCAAGACTTCCAAACCGGGTCCATTCCTCTCCGCCACCGAATATATTTATTCCTGAGGCGGCCCAGAGATGGTCTGTGAAATTGTATTTAACTTCCGGAATGAGCATATAATCTTCATCAGAGAAACTCCAGAATGAAAAGAAGGAAAATTTCAGCGTCTGATGCATAAATAAATGGGTCAGCCTTACTGTGAAGATATCCTGCCATTCCTTCTCTTTCGGAAATCCCGCCGGCAGGTTTTTTTCATATTGATAGTAATCATTCATGTATAATGCATAATACTGCAAACCTAAAGTAAAATCTTCCCATATCTGTTTTTGGTACCCTGTCAAAAAACGTGTTGACTGATTCGGTATCATAGGGTCAGTGCCGTGTCTGTCCTGTCTTGAATCATAAAACCCGGCTTCAAAGCTTACAATTCCATCAAATGCCCTTGACTGCAAGCTTGCTCCGTAAACCGAAAGCCGGGGATAAAAAAGAGTCAGCCTCGTTGGCGCTGACACGCTATCGGGCTGCATGGACTCTTGCCTGAAAAAACCCCGGTAGAAATATAAGGAAGTGTCAAATCCGGCAATATTTCGATAAACCCTCAAAGCAATCCCGGTATTTTCGAATTTGGTTGAAGGCTCTTCCTTGTAACGGTCTGTAACTCCACGCATTGGATCAAACATCCGGAATCTCCTTTTAGACGGAAAGTTGTCATGCTCAAAAAACGGGATAATAACCAGCTCTGCTGAAGCAAAAGCAGGATACATGCCGATTTTCACAGCGTCACTCCCTTTTTTCAGGTATTCCATTGGTCTGCCTGAAAAAAATGCCTCATAGTCCTTTGGAAAGATATCATTTATAAATACCAAATCTCCTGTGCCCCATGTAATTACCTGACGGCCAAGACGCAGGTCCCAGTTATCAGCGAGGTAGTCTATATAACCTTCTCTTAACTCTAAGTCGGATTTTTCATCAATATGCTCGTAAGACAGGTCTGTTTTAATGAAAAGATAAAAAGGTTCTTTATCAGCGCTTATTTTGAGCTGCATCTTCTCTTCCGCCCATTTAAAATCACTGCCGTCGGGATTTGGCCTGTTCAGGTTGGCAGAGTAGTTGCCCTGAATAAAACCATTGACGCTAATTTCATCAGCACTGACAATATTATGAACTGACAATATGGCAAGAAATAAATAAGATGATATTTTAAGCACTTAAGAGTATTACCTTAGTCTTTTACTTTATCCACTTTTTCGGTGGTCTCTTGAGGAATCGCTCGCTGAAAAGCCTGTCCGGAATACCGGTGTTATAATCTGTCTTTAAAAATGTGACTTCTGTTCTGTGGCCGCTCCGGATATTTTTCATGGTCCTCTCTACAACAGTGGGATAGCCCTTAATTTCCCCGAACCTGTCAGCGGTAAAAACCTTCATGAGATCGCCTTTTAAATCATAAAACTTTTCTTTAAGAGGCAGGAAGTTTTCTTTGTCTATCCATGAGAGTTTATAACTGTAGTTAACATCTCCGGCCTTTGGTCTGCTTTTGATTACATGACATTCTCTGCCCCCGAGTTTTTCTTCTTTTATTAATGTATGAATATCATCTTCCAGGTCTCTTCCGGAAATATCTTCGTACGTAAAATCCGAACCAACAAAGCTTGATGTCTTATCCCTTGCCGCAATCCGTTTAACCATGTTTATTGCCGGAATAAAAAGCCATCTGTCGTCATCTCTTCCGGGATATTTGTAAACCATGAAGGTCATGTCTCTTACATCAGCCGGTTTAAAAAAGTAGATAAAATACTTCTGCTCTCCTCCTGATGTACCATAATTTTTCCTCAGCATGGTCATTTCCCTTATCCTTTCCCTGCCGCTTTTTGTGATGAGTTTCATCAGGACTCTTGCCTTGAAGTCCTTGCCCTGGTAAAGAAATGCTTTCTGGGATTTTTTAACAATTTCCTGCGCGGTTAATGCCTGGCTCTGAATCGGTAGAAATAATACAAAAAGTATAATTAAGTATCTCATCATTTTAATCTCCTTTACAAGGATAACGTTGTTTTACTTCTCATGTCCGCAGAAGAAGCCCCTTAAAGCTGCCTGTCAGCGCCGGGAGAAAGACAAGTGTTGTTACACCTGAAAAGAATGCGAGGGAGCCGAAGAATAATCCCACAGTTACATAAGGTGTTAGGGTGGCGAATACGAGAGGCAGGAAACCAATCCCTACCACTACTGCATTTCTGAAAATAGCAAGGGCAGGCTCCCCTCCCATTGTCCACTGCATTGATGCCTCTAAATCCTGAGTCTCTCTATATTTTTCTCTGAATCTGTAAACAAAATGTATTGCAAAATCAACTCCCAGACCAAGGGCAAGTGTTGAGCAGACAGCAACAGGCATATTATATTCCTGACCGCTGAATCCTATTAACCCGTAGCTGAACAGCACTGAAAAGCCGAGAGGAAGCATTGCCGTCAACCCCCACCAGAATGAGCGGAACAGTATAATTAAAAGTATTAATATCACCCACCATGAGCCGATCGTTGCCTCCAGCATGCCCACTACCATGAGCCTCTGCCATGTTATATTCAGATAAGGAAGTCCTGACCACTCAAGCTTTATTCCTTCCGGCGCCGGGTTATTATTTACGTAATCTTCAACACGATTTACCACGTATGTCATATCCCTGTTATCGCCTGATCTGAGCTGCACCCATATATTTGCCTTTTTGAAATCATAATCAACAAAGTTGTCAAGCTCATCCGGCGCAGAAGACATTAAAAAGAGGAACAGGTACTGACCGATGGCCTCTTTTGAGGACGGGAGAATACTGTATTTTTTATCTTCATCATGCAATACATAATTTACCCTTTTTACCACATCGGCAATTGAAGTGGTTTTTCCCACAATCGGAACAGTATCAAGATATTCCTGCAGGCCTTCAATATAATTCATGACTTCCGGTCTCTTTATGTCATCTTCAGTTGAGGCCTGAAGCGTAAGATAAGAAATGTATGTGCCCCCGATCAGTTTATTGAGCTCCCTGTCTGCAATCCTTATGGTATGGTCCTTTTTGAACCACTTTACAGGGTTGTCATTAACAGAAAGAGTGGTAACGCCATACATTGCTGTGGCAAGAAGGATTGCGCCGCTTGCAACAAACACCCTGCTTTTTGAAAGCGAAACCTTTCCAAGTCTTGCGAGCATCGGGCTGCCGACTGCCTTTTTTTCTGCAATAGATATTAACCGCTTCTCTGATACAAGCATTAACGCAGCCGGAATAAATGTCATTGTGAGAAACCACGCAAATAATACGCCGAGACTGATAAAGAGACCGAAAACCCTTACCGGCGGTATGTCGGCCCATGCAAGGTTTGCAAAGCCGACAGCGGTTGTAAGAGAAGTAAAAAACATCGGTTTATAAAGTTCATCAAAGACAGTGAGGATCGTTTTGCGCCTGTCCTTCAACCGGGGATATTGTTCATAGAAATCACTCAAAATATGCACACCGTCACAAACCGCAATCGGCATCAGAAAAACGGGAATCATGGAGGACATGATGTGAACTGTAAATCCAAGGCCGATCATTGTACCCATTGTCCATGTCACTGAGAGCATTGAAATAATCATGGTCGGGATAATAAGGGAGATTCTTTTGAAAATGATAAAGAGCACAATCATTATGAGGCCGCCTGCCATTGGCGCAACTACAGCCATCTGGAGAAACATTTCATTGCCGAATGTATCTTCCGCTATAGGGAGTCCCGCCATATAATACTTTTCAGGGCCCTGCTCATTTTCATATATTGCCTTTATCTTTTCTCCAACATCATGGGCAATGTCCTTGCTTTCAATCGGTATGTATATTGCCGCTCCTTTACCATCAGAGGATACAAGGCGGTCCCTGAAAAGAGGGTTGTCAAGCACCTCTCTCCTGAGGTTTTCAATATCTTCCCCGGTTTCCGGCACACTTGGCATGGGAGGCCTGACATTTAAAGTCCCTCCGCCTGCTACAACGTTGTTTGTAACTGTCAGGCTTAGAACGTCGTCACTTATAACGCCTTTGATTCTCAGTATTTCATCAGTGATCCTTTTGATTTTTTCAAGACTGTCCGGCTGAAATATCCCGTCGTCTCTTACAATGCCGAGTACGATGAGCTCATTAATCCCGAAATCTTTTTTCACCTGTTGATGAAAAACCCTGACCGGTTCCGTTTCTCTCAGCATATTCTCAGGGTCTGTGTCTATTTTTATGTTGGGAAATTGAGCGGAAAATATGAGAGTGAGGATAAGCGTCAGAAAAATAACTGTCCAGGGCCTGGTTACCGAGAATTCAACAAGCTTCATTATTGCTTTTTTCATGTTACCTCCAGGTTTAATATTCATTAAACCTGATTACACCGATTTTTTCTCTCTACTTTCTACTCTTTACTTTTTTCATATCTGTGTAATCTACGGTTTTTTAATCTGTGACATCATTTTCAAATATGCTAAAGTCTGCAATTATTAATTAAAAAAAATCACTTCCCCGAAGGATCGGGGCTCTGCACAGTGGATTTCAAAAATCTCTTTATTCATAGTTTCTAAATTTAGAATATTCGAATATTAATTCAAAGTCAATTTTTTTTCAATCATAATCAGAACTATAATTTACGGCAGGTTAGTCAGTCCTCTTTTTATTTTCCAGAGATAGTATTTTTCAAATCCCTGCTTCATCCATTTATAGATAATGCCTGCCTTCAGCTCGGCTTCCTGCCTTGGTGGAAGCATTGGTTTTGCTTTCATTATTGCAGCTTTATTCCCCATATCCATAATACATATAGCGCCTATCGGCCCGGTCCCGGAAAGCGGTTTTCCCTCTATCTCGTCAGCGATGCTCATGGCAGCATACTTTGCCATCTCTTCAGTCATATATCCTGTCTTCGGGACACCTGTCGGTACGGGAGTCTGTTCCGGAGGCGCTATTGCCATGGCAACTCCAACAGAAAAGATGTTTTTATACTCCCTGTGCCGGTAATTGCCGTCCACGGGAATAAACCCTTTTGGATTGCCGAGATGAAAAACTGCTTTAACACCTGACATCGGAGGCGCAAACATGGCAAGCCTGAACGGCAGTTTTGTTCCGTCCTTAAGTCTTGCCTCCTCAGCAGTGAACTCATCCACTGCCTGATTTGCTATAAAGTTTATGTCTCTGTCAGCAAATTCATCTTCCATTATTCTTCTGGAATTTTTAAGCCCGCTCATTCCAAAATGCCCGATATACGGCTCTGATGTAACAAATGTAATTGGAACCTTGTGCCTTATCTTTCTCTTTCTCAGCTCTGCGTCCACTTCAAAGGCATATTCGTAAGTCGGTCCAAAACAGCTCACACCCTGTACGGACCCGATTACTATGGGTCCTGGATTTTCAAGAAACCTGTCCCATGCCTTTCTGGTCCTCAATGCCTGCTCAAGAGTAAAGATACATTCAGTATGCCCGTCCTCCGGACCCAGGCCCGGCACTGCTGAAAAAACAAGCGCAGGCCCTGTTGCAATTACAAGATAGTCATAAGGAATTTCCTCTGTCTTTGCTATAACCTTTGATGCATCCGCATCAACTCCGACAGCTTCCTCATGAATAAACTTTATGCCTTTTGGTTTTAGAATTTTATCAAGTGAAAGGGTGATATCTTCAGGCCTTCGCCAGCCCATTGAAACCCAGGGAAGGGAAGGGACAAAAACAAACTCATCCACGTCACAAAGCAATGTTATCTCAGCTTTGCCGCCGAGGCGCCTTTTCAACTCAAAGGCAGTTGTCAGTCCTCCAAAAGAACCGCCTAAAATAACTATCTTCGCCATTTTCCGCTCCTTTATTATTTCTTTCTAAAAAAGACCGGCAACCTTCTCCTGGTCTGTCATTAAATCAACTAACCCGCTGTAATCAATCGGCCTGCCCGATATCTCATTTTCATTTATCCCCCTGAGCAGCATATCATCACGGAGCACATATAAACCGGGATCATTTGAATTTCGGGAGGCATAAACCGCATTCTGGAGGAGACATATTTCAGCATTCATATCTTTTGCCAGTTTATAGGCGGTGTTAAATTCTTTTGTATCCGGTGAGCTTGAAATAAGGAATAACATAATTCACCTCCGGTAAATCTCTGTAATTATCATTAAAATATCATTACTGTCTGTGAGTCTTTTAAAGCCCGCTTAAGGACTTCTCCATCGTCAATCTTTACACCTTCAATCAGGTCGTTCTCTTTCAGTCCGCATTCTCTGAGAGAATCCTTGTTTGCGTAAATCTCCATTTCATCTGAAAGCAGTTCGAGGTCTTCCCCGATGCCGGCAAAACCGGTATCCCCGGCATCCTGATTTTTTTTAGCCGTATAAACCCCGCTGTCTATTAAATAAAGAATTGACTCGTAGTCTGCCCCTGACGCGCCGCCTGCATGTCTTACAGCTTCGGCTGCATTGGGCACGCCGTACGGAGGTTTCCTTAAAATTACCAATAATTTATCCATATCAACCCCCAAGATTCATAAAGATATCCGTTTGTTTCATAAGTGAGAAAAGCCCCTTTAAAGTGCCTTGCTCTATTGTCCCTTTTCCTGAATCCTCTTTATCGCCTTCTTCTATGCTGCACCGGCCATCTGCGCAGCCGCCTCTTTCCGGGCCTTCAATATAATTTTCTTCCGCATTACAGCGGAAGTTTATACACCCGCTTCAGAGGACTACTTTCAACCCTTTATCCATCAGTGACTTAAAGCCCCCGGCTGCATTAGGCATGCCTTTACCGACTTGTCCCTTGAGAAAACAATATACACCGTCAGTTGATGCGACAAGATGTGTTTCCATTCCTTTCTCAAGAGCTGCCTCTGCTATCTTCATTGCTGTGTAAGTGTTTTCATGGCTGTACGGCGCGGTGTTTAAAAATAACGTAATTCTTTTAGCCATCATTTCCTCCTTTTTCCGGGATATGTGCCTTTTTTAGTAACCGGACAGCACTCGGGTCCGGGCAGGTCTTCGGGATAATCTTTTTTAAGTATTTCCAACAGGTCGATAATAAGTGGATTTTTCAAAAAATAGCACCTGAGTCTTCCATCAATAAAGAAATCAATAATTCCTGTACGCCTGAGCGCTGCAAGGTGCTGTGAGATATTCGGCTGGCTCAGTTCAAGGAATTCTTCAAAATCACTGACACACTTTACACCCTTTGAGAGTTCTTCCAGTATAGCAATCCTTGCAGGGTGGGCAACTAATTTCAAAATCTCCATTTTCGATATTAAATCGTTCATGTATTAAAATATAAGAATATATGCATATAAATGTCAAGCAAAAAATTAAACCCGGTCGCAGGACGGATGCAGAGGCAGCGGAGTAAAATTAAAAAATCTACAATCGAGTGAAATCGTGTTATAATTCTTATTAAATAAAAGTACCACCGGGAATACATCTAAAATAAATGAGCGAATGGACTGAAGTTTTGTTTACCTATGATGAGGTAGAGGCAGAGATAGTAAAAGATCTTCTGGAGGCGGAAAATATTCAGGTTGTTCTGAAATCACTGAAGATAACGCCTTATCCTGTAAGCATAGGCAGAATAGGGGAGATAAGGTTGCTGGTCAGAAATGAAGATTTTGAAAAGGCAAAAGATGTATTGAAAATTATGCAGGATTCATCTGAAAATGGAGTAAAATGATTATTGAAACCCTTAAAAAAAGCGAAATATTTTCTTCTCTCAAGGATGAGGAATTATCGAAAATAAGCGAACTTTTTGAAAATGTAAGTTACAAAAACAATGAGACTATATTTATTGAAGGAGACCCTTCGGATAAGTTTTACCTTGTAGGTGAGGGAAGCGTAAAGATACTTAAACATACATTGATGGGTAAAGACATTATACTTGAGGTTATGTCCCCTGGTGATATATTCGGCGGTGTAGCTGTTTTGGATAAAAAGCCTTTTCCCGCATCCGCACAGGCAATGGAATCCACTACCGTTATAAGAATCAGCCGCCGGAATCTCATTAAAATTATGGAGGAGTACCCTATCCTGAAACTTGAGATTGTTAAATATTTCAGCGACAAGCTGAGAGATGCCCATGAGATGTTGAAAAATATAGCAACCGAAAGGGTTGAAAAGAGGGTTGCTTCACTGCTGCTTAAGCTGTCCGAAAAGGTGGGTGTTGAGGACGGCGGTTACAGAAAAATAGATTTTCCTCTGACAAGGCAGGAAATTTCCGAAATGGTAGGGACAACCGTTGAGACATGTATAAGGACAATGAGTAAGTTCCAGAAAAGCGGGATGATAAAATCTTCAAACGGCAGAATATCAATAAAGGTCAATTCCCTTAATAAATTTCTTGAGGAGTGAGACCGGATATGAATATTCATTTTATGGTTACCTGATTCTTACTTTATTTTCAGCGGACGCCTGACCAAGTCGTTTTCCCTGACACCGTTTTGCACGGGAATGAAAACCGTTTCTTCGTTTCTTCCCGAGTCAAGGGGAACTCCAGCGGCATCAGATATTTCCGTTACTTTAAAAGCCTTGTTTTCAAGCCCGGTTGAAAGGAATTCAATACTGTCTCCGGTTTTAAGGGTATTTCTTAAAGCGATCCCGGCTTTCCCGTTACTGACGGATTGCACGATGCCGACAAACTCGTGGCTCATTCTGTAAACATATTCCTCATCGTGATTATAGCCTGCATCAGGCTGTTTCCCAAAAAACATTCCTGTTGTATATCCCCTGCTCGAAAACATCGCTATTTCCCTAAGCCACTCTTTTTTAATCCTGTAGGGTCTGCTTTTAAGGGCGTCAACCGCTTCCCTGTAGGTCTTTACAACACCGGCTACATAATTAATACCCTTCATCCTTCCTTCAATCTTAAAACTGTTTACCCCTGCATGCGCCAGCTTGTCAAGGTGCTCAAGCATGCACAAATCCCGTGAGCTCATCACATATGTTCCCTTATCATTTTCATATACAGGCATATACTCCCCGGGGCGTTTCTCTTCCATCAGTGCATAATTCCACCTGCATGAATTGGCGCACTCCCCCCGGTTTGCTGACCTGTTTGATAGAAAGCTGCTGACGTAACATCTGCCGGAGTAAGATATGCATATTGCTCCATGAACAAAACACTCTAATTCAAGAGATACATTATCACGTATTTCTTTTATCTCTTCAATGGTAAGTTCCCTTGAAAGCACAAGCCGTTTCGCCCCTGACTTCTCCCAGAATCCGGCGGATCTGCAGTTGGTAATATTTGCCTGTGTACTGATATGGACAGGAATATCAGGTGTCAATTCAGAAGCCATTTCAAGTATTCCCGGATCTGAAATAATAAGCCCATCGGGTGATATTTTTTTAAGAAACGACAGATGTTCTTTAATTAAAAAGATGTCTTTATTGTGGGGAAATATGTTTAGTGTGATATATAGTTTTTTCCCCTTTTGATGAACAAGCCGGACAGCGTCCTTAAGTTCTTCTTCCGAAAAATTATCGGCTTTAGCCCTGAGACTAAAATCAGACAACCCCATATAAACAGCGTCTGCGCCGTAATGGAGTGCAGTCTTCAACTTTTCGAAATTGCCTGCAGGGGCAAGTAGCTCGGGTATTTTCATGTTGGATTATTTTAACATGAAATATACAGGGTTTTAGCAGAATCCCTTACACACCACAATGAAATGAGGCATTTCATTTATTGATAATACCGGTCTCGACAATAGCTGCTTTGAATGCCTCCACAACCAGCGGATCAAACTGTGTGCCTGAATTTGTCTCAATCTCTGTAACGGCAGCTTTGAAACCGAGAGGTTTTCTGTATGAATTATTATCTGTAAGCACGTCAAATGTATCCGCAACAAAGAGTATTCGTGAGCCGAGGGGAATTTCATCTTCTTTCTTTGCAGCGGGATAACCTGTGCCGTCATATCTTTCGTGATGGTAAAGTATGATATCCGCTGAATCACTCCAGAGGGAGACCGGTTTGATCAGGTCATATCCCAGTTTGGGGTGATGCAAAACTTTTTGTTTTTCCCCCCGTTCGGTTATATCGATTTTCAGCATGCCGAGGTCGTGGAACAGGCAGGCATAATAAAGTTTCCTTAATGCAATATCTGATAATTTCAGTTGTTTCCCTATCAGGTTGGCATAGTTTGCCACCCTGCGCCCATGTCCTTTTTTGTTCTCCATATAATCCTGCGTGCCGACGAGAATTTCGGTTATATGGATAAAATCACTATGTTGTCTTTCATTTGACCGGTTCTGTGCAATTGATATACTTGCCTGGTCCGCTAGACTGTGAAGTAAAGCCTGATCCTGCGCTGTAAAAAATCCCTGCTTCTTGTTTCGCAGCTCAATGACACCGATTATTTCATTGGAATGAATAAGCGGGACGCACATAACGGACCTCGTTTTAAAGCCGGTCTCGTTGTCAAACTCCTGATTAAAGCGTTTATCTTTTGATACATCATTAATTATGGCCGGTTGCCCGGTTTCAACAACCCATGATGCAATGCCTTCCCCTGCTTTCAGAATCCGGTTGTTCATAGTCGGGGAGCTCATTCCGGTATTCACCTGAAATTTAAGATTGCCCTGTTCGTCGTAGAGAAGCAGAGAGCCTGATTCAGCGGAAGTGAGACCCATAGCGGATTCCATAATTTTCTTTAACAAGACATCCAAATGCAGAGTTTCACGAAACTGTTTTGTAATTTCAAACAGACTCTTTAATTTTGCATTAAGGTCCCGTGCGGATTCAATGGATGAATTAGTGGCCTTTGTTGTCAGTATCAATCCCAGTATTGACATAAAAACGGCAAGTACAAGTAAGATTCCGATATTCAGCGGCATATTAGAAATGTCACCCCCTGATACATAGGGATAGACATATTTAATAGAAAAATAAACAAGCAGGGATAAGGGAATTATAGAGGCGACAAAATGTGATATTTTGATTGAACGACGAACATTATCAAAAAAATCTCTGCCTTCAAGACCCTGCATTGTTAATTAAAATCCACCTTTGCCAATTAGTTTTTGCCTCTTTATTATCGGTATATTGCGTATAAAACATTAGGGCAGGAATGTTGACACTTAATCAACTCGCAATGCTAATGACTTGCATTGCCGGAGTTCTCACCCCGCCGGAAGATACCGCCTTTTAACCAGAGCCAGAGCATGCTCCTGGCCCCTTTTAAAACAGCTTTCAGGTCATTGATATTCCGCATCGCTAATATCTTTTTCAGAACATACCCGGGTCTTGAATAAAACTTCCTTAAACCTGTCTGTCTCAGCAATGCGATCTCTTCTCTCGTCATTGTGTATGGTATGAAGGCTGCACCCTGGTAGGTGAAATCCGTCAGGTCATCGGACATGGTGCCGTACTTTTCAATATTGTCATAAAGCTCTGTGCCCGGGAAAGGGGTAAGGGCGTGAAAGCTTACAATATCAGGATTTATTTCACAGGCAAACTCAATGGTCTTCAGTCCCTCCTCAAAGGTTTCGCCCGGAAGGCCTACAAGAAAAGGCGTATGTACAAACAATCCAACCTCTTTGGCTGTCCTGACTGCCTTGCGTGTCTGTTCAAGGGTAATCCCTTTTCTGACAGCGTTCAGATTTTTCTGCACTCCGCTTTCAGCGCCGAAAAGTATCGCCCAGCAGCCTGCTTCCTTAAATGCCTTCAGCAGGGGTTTATCTACCTGATGAACACAGGCTGAGGCAAACCAGCTGAAATTGAGTTTACGCATCTTTATCTCCTCTGTTATCTGCATGGCCCTGTCATAATCAGCAGCAAGGGTGTCGTCCAGAAATTTTATTTCCCTGTACCCCTGCCTTAAACAAAGCTCTATTTCCTCCATTACATTCCCGACACTCCGGAAACGTATGCCGTGTTTTCTTTCTTTGTCAATCTGAAAACAGAAGATGCATCTTCTGTTACATCCCCGTGCAGTTATCATTACGGCAACAGGCTTTTTCTTATAAGTAGCCGGGGGAGGCAAATAGTTTATGGCATCGCCGAGGAGTTGTCGCGCGGGGAAAGGCAAGGCGTCTACATCTGTAATGAGAGGGCGTGAGGGATTTTTTATGATTTTTCCGTCTCTTCTGAAAACGAGACCTTCGACTCCATCGAGACTTTTTCCCTGAGACAGTCTGTCCATCATCTCAACCATGGTTATTTCGCCCTCTCCGGTAACTACTGCATCTATGTCCGGGGAATCGCCAAGGCATTTTTCTTTCACCGCTATGGGGTACGGACCTCCAACTACGATATAGGGGCGGGGTTGAAATCCGTGCCTCTGGATTTCCGCTGCAGTGAAGACGGCTTTTTTCCAGCCAAAGGTTGTTGAGTAAATGCCGACTATATCAGGAGAGAACTCTGAGAGTCCTTCCATTATTTCTGCATGTGTCATAAATGCGCCGTTCAGAAACCTCACATCGTGACCGGCCTTTAAAATGGAAGAGGCAACGTAGAGAGTTCCAAGGGGCTGCCAGTAATTGATCTGGGAAACTGCAACCTTTGATGAAAATATTTCTTCCGGTACCCAGGAAGGTATGATAAGGGCGCACTTCATATGCATATAATAACAATTTACAGATGTTAGTTTACATGTGTCCCCACTGATAAAAAAATATTTCTCTCAAATCGCGCTGTTGCTGCGGTCTATAAATAAAAAAACCGGAAGAATCACACTGAAATATATGATTCTTCCGGACTGGTAACAGATTATGGGATATAAACCTTTAAGTTTTCTCAGCCGGCTATTCAGTATCCGGCTTAATGAGATCCTCGTTCCTTTATAACAAAAACCGGGACTTCAGACCTGTTGACAACCTCTCGACTAACGCTTCCCATGAACACATGCGACGTCCTTTTACCCCTTGAACCTATAATTATCATGTCCACACCCTCTTCATCGGCTGTCTTAAGTATCTCATCAGCAGGATGGCCCGCCTTAATTACAGATTTTACTCCGGTTATCCCTTTTTCTTTCAGGGCCTTCCTGTAATACTCCAGAATCCTATCTGCTTTCTTATCTAATGCTTCTTTATATTCCGTGCCCTCTAATTCCTCTCTTAAGGTAGACATTTCCGCTTCACCCAGCATTTCATCCATTAAAGACCTGCCTTCAAATTTTTCAACAAAAACCAGTACAATTGAATCGGGGCGCATACAGGAACATATATTACTGCCTGTTTCAAATGCATCTTTACTGCCTTTTGTTTCATCTACTGCAATTAATATTTTTTTCATTTAACACCCGCCTGCTCTCTCAAATTTATAGGCTTTATTGTTTTATTAATGTCCGTAACCGCCTGATGGAGCTCCGTACCCGCCGGAAGGCGCTCCATAGCCGCCCCCGTACCCACCGGATGTCGTGCCGGCATGTTCTGCAGCAGTCTGTCCGGTCATTTCACCCTGTTGCTGGCTGTAGCCGACCAGAAAGGCAATGATCGCCACCACAATGATTATAATAACCCATAAACTATTTTTCATAAACATTTCCTCCCGCTGTATTATAAAGTTCCGGCCTTCTTAATTCTCAACCTTTTTCGATCCTGTATATTAATTTGCCGCCTTCCTCTTTCTTTTCCAGTATCTCATGTCCGGCCTGATCGCACATCTGGACTATGGTCTCGCCGGATGACGGGTTGTCAAATATCAACTCCAGTATATCACCTTCCTCCATTTTCTCAAGAGATTTTTTGGTATATATCTGCGGATGCGGACAAACATATCCACATACATCCAGCATATACGTCCCATCCCCTTTTTTTTCAAATTTCATAGCCATAACAAATTTCCTCCTTTAAATTGTTTTTTGTTTTATTTTATTTTCTCAGAATGCTTCCATTTCCTTAGCCATCTTTCTGTCCGTCCACCAGTTGAAGAACCTGACACCCGCATAACCGCCGAGTACCATTCCGATACCGAACAACCAGCCGCCCGGATCGCCTCCTGCAACCCTGATAAAGAATGCCCCTATGTTGCATCCCAGTGCAATTCTTGCGCCTATGCCCATGAGCAGCCCGCCCCCGAGTCCCCAGACAATGAGTTCACCCTTCGGCAGTTTAAATTTAAATTCTTTTTTGAGCAGGGCCATTACCATGGCGCCGAAGATAATACCGAGTGACATCCAGAGGGCCGGATTGCGCCACAGCTCGGGAAGGCCGTTCATAATGCCGAAAAACACATTGTCACGCACATTCCAGCCGAGTTTTTCCATGATCCATCCGGCAAACTGGGACTCCTGGGTTGTAATATACCAGTAACCGGGATCAAAGACTTTGCCTGTAATGGAAACATCTCCTGTATGTCCCATCCGCGTCAAAAGCTGTCCGAAATTGTTAACCGCAAACCTGATCTGCATTCCCTTCATTGTGAAAATGTGGATTCCTGCCGTTATACCGATGAGTATTCCCATAAAAGTGGTTCTCTGGGAGGCAGTTACGATATTCCAGATTCCGGCAATTTCAGCGCCGAAACCGGTGCTGGCTTTCTTTTTCTTTCTCTTCTTCATAAAGCCTTTTCTTGTATAGAAGTAATAAATAAGAAAAAGCACCAGGAGAGAAGGGATAATTGTATTGATAAGAGAATTGCCCAGAAAGTATTTCATGGTGCCGCCCGCCATAGAGGATATGGCCTTTGTATCAGCCAGCACGATCTGGGGTTTGATTAAAACATAACCTGCGAGGAAGTGGTCAAACCATGATGTCATCTTGTCCGCGGGTATCCATTTTGTTGCCTCGGCAGTTTCCACCCATGACTGAGGGAGAAGTTTGTTAAAGACACCGCCTACGTCCACGAATATTGCCTGACCGAAGGAAATCCCGAGAATAGAGAGGATAGATGTGCCGTTACCTTCGCCGATTTTATATAGGGAGCCTGATGCACAGCCTCCGGCGAGGACCATCCCCACACCGAAAATAATTCCCCCGACTACTTCATGCGGACCTATAGGCCCTGGATGGAAGGTGCTCATGTTTGTTGCAGACAGAAATACGCTGACAAGACTGAAAAAAACAAGAGCTATCAGAATTCCCACTGCCATTCGCGGCACACCTGCTGCAAAAAGGTCACGCGAGGCCGAGGCCATGCAGAACCTGCCGTACTGAAGCATCATCCCGTACGCAAATCCGAACCAGATATATACCACAAGATAGATATAGTATACATCCGCATTGTAGTAGATCAAACTGATAAGCGCGAGTACGCCTGTGACGATAAAAGCCCAAACCTGATTTCTTTTCTCGATGTTTTCCACAGAATTGGAAACCTCCTTTTAAATATTTTTTATTAATTTTTGAGAAAAAAGAGAATTCAGACTACTGACTCAATATGTATATTGCTGCTTAATTCCAGTAAGTGAATTCCCATATTAATAAACGCTGCTGTAATAGTCCAATTAAAAAAATTTATTGTTTGATTACCTCTCTTTATTATTCATAATCCGGATTGTTTAATCAGTGCCGTACAGCCACTGTGAAGTCTCCCGTTAATCTGTTTTCTTCTGATTCTCAACGAATATTATGCCTGTGCCGATATATTTTTACAAGCGTAGTATATTTGAAAATTCCTGCAGAGGTGTCGAACATTTCAGAGAGATAAAGACCTTTAATTTTTTGCTTGATATCTTCTGTCATACCCTGTCCCGATTCACTTGAAATCACTACACGCACCCTATTCTCATTTAACACATTCCGGCTTGTGATTCTGTTGTCGTCTATGCACCGGAATACAAAAAGCAGAAGCGGTATGAGAAAAGTCGAACGGATTCAATAAAGAAACAGTAACTACCCAGGGTGACTTCCTGAGTAGTTACTGTAATTCCTGACGCCGGAAGGCTGTTACAGAATAATTATCTTGTCGGCCTCATGAGCCATCAACGCATTGTCATACTGGCTTCCGCATGAAATTTCTTTAGGAACTCCTTCTGCGGACACTCCCTTGCTCTTGGCGCTGTGGTCACAATAACTCATTGTAACCCCTTTTGTATTGCATAATTCAGTAAAAGAAGTATTACCTAACAGTTTTGTGCCGTCATCCATATTGAATATAATAACTTCGTGGCCCTTTGATACAGCCGATTTTGCAATTCCTGAGATATCCCCGGGGCGCTTATCGGTATTGACCAGAATTCCAAGTTTCATCGTTTATCTTCCTCCTTAATATAAAGCTGGTTCAGGGTCACCAGGAAATGACCTTGTCGGTTGATACAATAGAATCAACGATCTCATCGTAGTTTTTGTTCTCGTTGATGTTTATGATTGTAACCTCGTTTGACTTTTTATGCTCTTCAATGAATTTATTCAGTGTCTCATCAGGCGTCTGTTTTAATAGATATAAAATCTTCATTTTCCTTTTGCCTCCTTTAACAAGATTGTCAGCTGTGCGTCTCCTCTCAAATGAAAATTGTTCCCGGTGTTTCAGTAAGGCAATATGTGGTCATATTCAAGGATTTTTTGGGCTATCTCCTCTGTGGTAAGATATTCCATGTTCTCATTTCCCTTGAAGTTAGTGAAAACTTTGACGTCCATATCACCCATTGTCTCAAGGTTCAGGTCATTGTCATCTGTTTTTTCCACTGCCCTGTCCAGCACATATACATCGACAGCATCATCAGCGAGGATCATACCCACGCCCATTCTGAGGGCTTCGCCCTGTCTTTCTCTGACCAGGATTGCGATCTTCTTTGCCATTTTTTCATACCTCCTTTCCGGTTTTTTTTTGCAATTCAGCCGCAGACTCACAGAGACTGCGGCTGAATAGTTATTTTATTTTTCCAAGGGATATCTGGCCGGGTCCAGCCTGTTCCCCCATTCACCCCACGAACCTACATAATTTCTGACCTCTGGATAACCCAGGAGATGTTTAAGCACAAAATAGGTGTTTGCAGCGCGTACACCCCCCTGGCAGTATGATATAATCTCTTTATCCTTTGTAACCCCTTTTGCCTCATAAACAGCCTTCAGTTCCTTGACTGATTTAAAGGTTCCGTCATTGTTGAGGTTGGTGGGATAAAAATTGAGGTTTATCGCTCCGGGAATGTGTCCTGTTCTTTTATTCTGTCCGACATTTTGTGTCCCGTCATATTCGCCTTTACCGCGCGCATCGACTATTACAACCTTCGGGTTCCTGAGATTCTTTAATACGTAATCCGCGGTGGCCAGGATGGAGGGATTCGGTGAAGCCTTGAATACTGCCGGATTTATCTTTGCAGGCGCTCCTGTTGTCTGCCGCCCTTCCTTATTCCATTTTGCCATTCCACCATTCAGGTAGCATATTTTTTCATGGCCGAAATATTCCATCAACCAGAGTGCGCTGGCGATAAAAGGGTTGCCTCCGCCTTTGCTTAATACCACTACATTGGTATCATTGCTGATGCCGAGCCTGCCCATAAGGGCCTCAAATTTTGCCTTGTCAGGCGGTGCGCTGCCATTGCCCAGGACATTCATAAAACTGCCGATATCAAGATACAGAGCGCCGGGAATATGTTTGGCGTCAAAGTTTTGTTTATCCCCGGGAGACATTGCTGCTATATAAATAATGCGCAATTCCTCTTTTTGCAGATTTTCCGCGAGCCATTCGGTTTCAACAAGCGATGGAACATCTGCACCGGCATAGGCATTTTGATAACCGGCGGACAGACAAATCAGTAAAAACAGTGCGGAGACAAGCGTGATGATTGTCTTCCTGAGGTTTTTCACTTTTTTGTGCAGCAGTAACATATGAGACCCTCCTTTTTAGATGATGTTTTTGCGGCAGTGAATGTATTGATTTTATAGAGATAATAAAACCACGGTATTATTAAATACTATGATGCAGGCTTATGTCAATATGGAAAATTCAAACATGAATACTTGGTTATAACGCTATAAATTCAGAATATAATGCAAGTATTTAAAAAATCTGAATCCGGTTGAATATTTTCAGCAAATTTTTTAAACAGGTCAATGCTATAATAATTCCAGGTTTTTCATTTTCGTTCTGAGCTGTTTACGGGTTATACCCAATAAATGTGCAGCTTTTGATTGATTCCAGGATGATTTTTCCAGGGCTTTGAGTATGATCTTCTTTTCCATCTCCGGGAGGTTTAAACTTTCAGGCGACGGGAACTCTTCATCCCCCATGAGTTTTAATTTACGAGGAAGGCATTCCACATTTATCTGGTCATAAGGGCAGAGAATTACAGAACGCTCTATAAGATTTTCCAGTTCGCGTACATTTCCCGGCCATTCATAGTTTATAAAGATATCCATGACATTCTGGTCAAATCCGCGAATCGCCTTCTTGTTTTTCCTGCTGAATTCTTCAAGAAAGTGAGAAGCCAGCAATGGAATGTCCTCTTTTCTCTCATTGAGAGACGGCACGTATATTGATATCACGTTGAGCCTGTAGTAAAGGTCTGCCCTGAACTCACCTTTTTCAACCGCTTCTTCCAGATTCCTGTTAGTTGCAGTAAGTACCCGGACATCGATTTTTATCTTCCCTTTCCCGCCTAACCTCTGAAACTCTTTCTCCTGGAGAAATCTGAGTAATTTTTTTTGCAGCGCATAGTCGAGGTCGCCGATCTCGTCAAAGAAGACAGTACCCCCCTGTGCCATTTCTATAAGACCGATTTTGTTGCTGTAGGCGCAGGTGAAGGCGCCTTTCTCATAACCAAAGAGTTCGCTTTCCATAAGCTCTAAAGGAATGGTAGTGCAGTCTATAGGAATAAACGGCTTGTCCGCCCTTAATGAAGTATAGTGTAAGGCCCTTGCCACCAGTTCTTTTCCTGTGCCGCTTTCTCCGAGTATAAGCACGCTTGCATCAGTCTTGCTGATTCTTTGTATCATGGAGAACACTTCCTGTATGGCCTTTGATTTGCCGAAAATATTCAGGAACTGGTTACTGCCGGGAATGTCATTATTTAACTTTTGTTCTTTTAGCCGTAACGCATCTTTTACTGTTGAAATCAGGAGCTTGAGATTTACCGGTTTGGTGAGATATGTATAGGCTCCCTTTTTCATGGCATTTACTGCGAGGTCAATGGTTCCGTATGCAGTGAGGAGTATGACCGGAATCTGAGAGTCTTTTGACTTTATTTGCTCCAGCAGGGTCTCTCCGTTAATACCGGGGAGTTTATAATCTGTTAAAACAAGATCATACCGGTTGTCCCTCAGCATCTCAAGTGCGTCCTCACCGGTCAGGGAAGTCTCTATATTAAACTTCTCCTTTTTAAGTGCGGTTGAGAGCACCTTTAAAGTATTAATTTCATCTTCGATGATTAAGATGTTGTATTTCATGTTCTGACAGGTAATAAGAGAGTAAATTTACTCCCCTGAGAGGGAATACTTTCTATTAATAAATCCCCGCCATGTTCTTTGGCAATCTTCTTTGACACGGCAAGTCCCAGGCCGGTGCCACGGGTCTTTGTTGTGAAAAAGGGATTAAATATATCTTGCATGTCTTCAGCAGATATTCCCTTTCCGTTATCCTCCACTGAAAGAAGCACATTTCCGTTTGATGAACGTATTTGTATTTTAATTCGTCCTTCTCCCTCTATTGCATCAAAGGAATTGATTACAAGGTTTAATACTACCTGCTTTATCTGATTATAATCAAAATTAAAAAGCGGAATGTCATTTGCAGTTAATAGTTCAATGTCAACATTCCGCTCTTTTAATTCCTCTTTCATAAGAGTTGCCACTTCTTTTACAAGTTTATTGATATCAGCTTGCCCGGGCTCGGGTTTTACCGGCTTGGCAAAGTTCAGCAGTGATGTCGTTAACTTGTTTATTCTTGATGCCTCACTTTGGATTATATTAATAAACTCCCTGATAAGCCTGCCCTTGTAATTTTCCTTGATGTATGCGGATGCAACGCTTATTGCATTAAGCGGGTTTTTTATTTCATGGGCAAGGGTTGCGGAAAGCTCTCCTGTCGCAGCAAGCCTGCTCAGCCTGTCCTGTTCCGAAATTGACTGCCGCAGCTTAACGACCATCTCGTTATATGCATTGGAAAGTTCTCCTATTTCATCATTGCTTGTAACCTCTATTTTTTCATTCAATCCTTTTTCTACAAGCCTGTCCACTGAATCCTTCAACCTTAGAATAGGGCGCAGCAGACTGATAATAAGCCCCAGTCCGAAAAGCAGCGCAGAAGCAAGGGTGATAAAAAGAATCACAAATACGATAACACTCCTTCCCATAAGATCAATAGGGCTGATATTTTCATAGAGTATAACCGTGCCGTAAACGAACAGGGGAATTGACGCAAGCAGACTGAATGCCGTAAGGGCCTTATAAAGGACGCTGCCTGTTAATTTTGCAAGGTCCCCGCGCTTCATGCTGAAGAAGAGTGTTATAAACCCCAGTGGTCTCAGTAAATGGCCGTATATCCATGGCCTGGAACCGATCGGAGCAGGGAAGAATAACAGGATGGCGGATATGCATATCAGGACATGGCCGAAGGATGAGTATAGATATTTTCCTGCCCCTGTCCGGTAATAAGCTGCTATATACAGCATGCATACAACCCCGGAGAGATATGATACTATAACCCATCCCAACGGGCGGAATTGCCCGAAAATCGGGAATATCGTGTATATCTTCGGATGAAGCAGAACCAGCAGGGGGATATAAAAAAAGGGTAAGAATTTTTTATTCCACGGTTTTTCTAAAGAAACTGCTGAAATCAGCATAAGGAGGCCGAGGCAATAACCGAGGAGGGTTTGATAAAGCAGGTTCAGGTTCATTTGAAAGGCATGAATAAAGGCGTGGGCAGCGCTGCTGATGCTCAATAAGATGAAACCTGAAGCAATAAGATAAATCCTGCTCTTTATCTCCAGTGTAAGGTGTTCCGATTTAGAGGATTTAAAAGCCCTGAACGCAATGATGGCACATATTACCGCTATTAAGCTTTCTTCGCTGATATGATAGGATATCCATCCCATGATTAAGCGGGCAAACAGCAAAATAGTGTACACCCTCTTTTAATTTACTAAATAAAGAGAGTATTCATCAACTTTCCCGATTGCTGAACCTGCATATCAGGGCCGTGCTGCAAACAGGCATGTGAACTTCAATATGGATTCAAAAACAATCTGTTTAATTTACTTTTGCAGGATTTTTTGATAGCGTTATAGTATAAAGGGTGGTTTAGATCAGAGGATTATGCAGCATAAGGAAAAAGTTGATAAGATACTCGATGTGCAGGGACTATTGTGTCCGGTACCGACTGTTATGACAAGTAAGGCGCTTAAAGAAATGAAAAAAGGCAAGGCGCTCCAGGTTATAACCAATGATATTACAACTAAAGAAAGTATCCCGTCACTTTGTGCTCAGGAAGGGTATAATCTCCTCGAATTAAAAGAAAGAGAAGGGTTGCTTTATTTTACTATCCGCGCTTAAAGAGGCTGGCGAAGACAAGCAGCAGATTATCTTGAAAATCATCAGGGCTATTGTCCGGTATATAAATTTATTTTGCGTCAGACAAAAACTCTTTTATTCGATACTCGATGGTTAGTTCATATTTTAATGTTCTTTATTAGGTCTGGACGTCGAAGATTTAATATTTTGGGCATGAATTAATATTTATGGTAAAATAAGACAATTCCTCCTCAAAAGAGGATATTTAAATTGTGTAAAAAATTGAGAGGTTCCAATGGCTCAAACAATAGAAGCTATATATGAAGATGGTGTTTTTAAACCAACTAAAAAGGTGCGTCTCAAGGAACGCGAAAAAGTTGAACTCACTATCTCAAAGAAAGCCGAAATAGACAATGCAATAAAGAAAGCAATGAGTATCATAGGGGTAGGGAAAAGCAGCTTCAAAGATACAGCCGGGAAACATGATGAATACCTTTACGGGAAAAAACGCCGGTTACTGAAAAAGATTAAATGATGAAAGCGTAATTGAGATATCAATTAAAGCCTGACCGGAACACCTTTTGACTTCAGATATTCTTTGGCCTCGTGTACCGAGTATTCCCTGTAGTGAAAAATCGAAGCGGCAAGCGCGGCATCGGCCTTTCCTTCAACAAGCCCCTCGCGCAAATGTTCAAGCGTCCCTACCCCGCCTGATGCAACAACAGGGATCGTTACTGTCTCTGATATCTTTCTTGTCAGCTTAATATCATAACCGTCCTTTGTTCCATCCCTGTCCATGCTTGTAAGCAATATTTCGCCTGCTCCGAGGTCTTGCATTTTCTTTGCCCATTTCACGGCATCAAGACGCCTCATTTTTCTGCCGCCGTGTGTTGAAAGCGCCCAGACTGTATCGCCATTTGAAGGAATTCCGAGGCGAACTTCACTTAAGTACGGATCGCCTAACCATGGTTCACCAGGTTCAAATCTCATGCCCTCTACCACCCTCTTTGCATCAACTGCAACAACTATGCACTGGCTGCCGAAGCGTTCGGATGCCTGTCTGATAAAATACGGATCGCGGACAGCAGTTGTGTTAATTGAAACCTTGTCACAACCGGCATTGAGGAGGTCTCTTATATCATCAAGTGTCCTGATTCCTCCGCCGACGGTAAGCGGCATAAAAACATCATCTGCCGTCCGTGCAACAACATCTAAAATAATCTTCCTCTTTTCATGAGAAGCAGTTACATCAAGAAACACAAGTTCATCAGCGCCCTGCTCATCGTAAAACTTGGCATTCTCGACAGGGTCGCCTGCATCAGTAAGGTTCTGAAAATTAACCCCCTTTACAACTCTGCCGTCCCTGACATCAAGACATGGTATTATTCTTTTGGCTAACATATTAAATTTCTTTCTTTGTAATGTTTATTGCTTCCGTGAGATCCATTGCACCCGAATACAATGCCTTTCCTGTAATCGCTCCCCATAGATTATCAATCTGCATAAGGTTTTTTATGTCATCAAGTTTTGATACGCCGCCTGATGCAATCACAGGAATTTCAACCGCCTTTACCATTTTAGCCATTGCATCAATATTCGGACCTGTAAGCATGCCGTCCCTTGAGATATCGGTATAAATTATTCCTGCTGCACCAACAGACTCCATCTTCTTTGCAAAGTCAATGACGTTCCACTCTGTTACTTCAACCCATCCTTTAACGGCAACCCTGCCGTTTTTTGCATCGATTCCTACAAGGACCTTCCCCGGGAATTTCTCACAAGCTTCTTTAACCATACCCGGATCTTTCGCTGCTGAAGTGCCGATTATTGTCCTGTCCACTCCAAGACTAATGAGCCTTTCTATCCTTTCAATATCCCTGATCCCTCCTCCGAGTTCTATAGGAATATCAATTGCTTCTCTTATTGCCTTGATTTTGTCAAAGTTCTTCTGCTTCCCGGTAAATGCCCCGTCAAGGTCAACAACATGAAGCAGCTCAGCTCCAAGACCGGCCCACTGTTTTGCCATTGATGCGGGGTCATCGGAATAAACCGTGACTTCTTCTTTCTTTCCCTGAAGAAGCCTTACGCATTTACCGTCTTTAAGGTCTATTGCGGGTATTACAATCATGGATTGAGTATATCAGACAGGACTGGCATCATTCAATTGCAAGAAGCAATAGTAAGCAGACTCCCGCTATAAGTACACATCGCCGGTGTCTCTTGAAAAATGTGCTTAAAATTGATTTTCGATGATATAATATATTTTTTTATAAAACGAGTTTCTTGCAAAAGTATCGAGAGAATCGCTATTGTTGTCATACCCGCGAAAGCGGGTATCCAGAAGTCTTTGATTTTAAAAAAATACTGGATTCCCGATAAAAACCTCGGGAATGACGAACAAAGACTTTTACAAGAGCCTCAATCAATAAAAATTCAATCGAATAAAGAACCGCTTTTAAAAAAAATATCATTATGTCGAAACTTATACTGATAGCAGCCGGAGGGGCGGCAGGCACATTGCTTCGCTACTCATTATCCGGTTTAACGTACAGGGTGTTGGACGGTATTTTCCCATGGGGGACCTTGTTCGTTAATCTAATGGGGTCGTTTGCCATTGGATTATTATGGGGGTTTTTTGAGATTGAAAATTTATCTCCGAATATGAGAAATTTTATATTTATCGGCATTCTCGGAGGTTTCACTACTTTCTCAACTTTCGCACTGGAAAACTTCAACCTGTTCAGAGACGGGGAAATCAAACTGGCAATTTCAAATCTGCTGGCAAGTAATATTCTCGGGGTCGTATTGGTATTCACCGGTTTCTTACTTTCAAAATATATTATTAACCTTATTAAAATAGGATAAGAATCATGAAACTGCCTGATGAGGGAAAATTATTAAAAGTCTTCATTGGAGAATCAGACACATATCAGGGAAAGTCGCTTTATGAGGCCATTGTGCTGAAAGCAAGGGAGTTGAATCTGGCAGGCGCCACGGTTTTCAGGGGAATAATGGGCTATGGCGCAGCCAGCCGCATTCACTCTATTAAATTGCTTCGGCTCTCCGAGGACCTGCCCATTATGATTGAAATCGTTGATACCGAAGAGAATATTGACAAGATACTTCCTTTTCTTGATGATACGGTAAAAGAAGGACTGATTACCATGGAAAAAGCCAGGATTATTAAATACAGGCACAGTAAAAAATAGTTGCATCATCGCTGTAAAATTTTATTGAAAGATGGATTTTTCCCTGTTATAAGTTTCATTGATTTCTTCGACCAGCTTTGATAGCGTCTCTTCGTTCATATTAAGAAAAACTGCAGACGGCAGCTTATGCAATAAAAGCGCTTTATCAGGCTCTCTGTACCCTATGCCCAGCGCCCTGCAAACATTATCAGCTAAATGAACGCACGCTACCCCTTTGGCAACTACAGCTTCTCCTATATCATCAAGACTGCAATTATTCAAATGATGTTTTTCCAGAATTTCCACAAGCGCACCCGAAAGCCCCCACTTTGAAATGACTTTAGAGCCGATCTCCGCATGATTATACCCGTAAATCTCTTCCTCGGCAGTTATCGAGTCAATGCCTTCATTGTACATATTCATCATTACCTCGGTAAACGCTTCCGGTGTTTCGTTATTCATAATCAATTTTCCAAGATCATGCATAAGGCCGCCGGTGAATGCAATGTCTCCCGCTTCCCTTCCAAGATCTGCTGAAATCAGTTTGGCTGCAACAGCAGCCCCGATAGAATGGTCCCACATCATCTGCTCTGTTATACCAAACTTTTTATAAAGCGATTTTGTTGATATGGATAATACAAGGCTTCTGATTGTTTTAAAACCGAGTATCATGATCGCCTGCTGAAGGCTGGTAACTTCCTGCCGCAGCCCGTATAAGGCGCTATTGGATATCTTTAGAATCCTTGCCGTGATTGTCTGGTCCTTTTCGATAATGTCATTCAGATCAGAGATGGAAACCTTATCATTACTTATTGTCTCAAGCAGTTTTCTCGCTACAAACGGAAGAACCTTGAGGTCGCCGACTTTATTAATTATCTGGTCTTTTGCAGGAATATTCAATTCAACCCTCCATACATTAATAGTTACTCCTCTCGTAACTACTCAGGTTCAAAGTGACAAAGGCACACAGGCACAAAGTTTAAAAAAAATACAAGGAAAGTTTTTATCCTTTTCCTTTACTTTGTCCCTTTGATACTTTGTGCCTCTGTGCCTACATGAGTAGTTACTCCTCTCTATACTATATCAGATATATTCATTAAGTCCGATATTAATTAAATTAATCCCTGTGATTATAAAAATCAACTGCATATTCATATTCTATAAATTCATATGCTCTATTGACAATACCGTTGTGTTTATATTAATATTTTTTCAGCATTAACCTTTAAACTGGTCCTGAGAGGCTGGAAAGGAATTACTGATTGATTCTCACTTTCTCTGAAAAGCTCCGATTTTCTACCCGCTTAAACGCCTTTTCTCTCTCAGAAGGAGAAGGTTTTTTTTATGTCTAAAGAAATTCTTGACAGTGACGACATTAACAGGGCTATCAGAAGAATAGCTCATGAAATTATTGAAAAAAACAGGGGCATGCAAAACCTCTGCCTTGTCGGCATACAAAAAGGCGGCGTTATTCTTGCCGGGAGGCTCGCATCACAAATTCAATCTATCGAAGGCGGAACAATTGATGTCGGCGCTCTCGATATTACGTTTTACAGGGATGACATCCATACAAAAGCAGAGCAGCCGGTAGTAAAAAGAACCGAGATTCCATTCACAATTGATAATAAAACAGTCGTCCTTGTAGATGATGTGCTCTTTACAGGCCGGAGCATAAGGGCTGCAATGGATGCCCTTGTAGATTTCGGCAGGCCTGCCCATATACAGCTTGCCGTGCTCATAGACAGGGGGCACAGAGAGCTGCCCATAAGGGCTGATTATGCAGGCAAAAATATTCCGACATCTTTTAACGACCTTGTGGAAGTCACTCTCGGAGAAGACAGCAGGAAAGATAAGGCGGTTTTGATAAGTGGACAGTAAATGAAAGGCACAAAGGCACATAGTGGCAAAGGCACAAAGTGAAAAAAAGGATGAAAAACTTTTCCTGTATTTCTGTAACCCTTTGTGCCTTTGTGCCTTTGCCACTTTGCGCCTGAGCAGTTACGATATATCATGATTAATTCAAAAGACCTTTTAGGCATCAAAGAACTTGCACCTGAAGAGATATATCACATTCTTGATACTGCCGCGGGCTTCAAAGACGTGCTTCTAAGGGATATTAAAAAGGTTCCTCCGCTCAGGGGGAAAACCGTTGTAAGCCTGTTTTTTGAACCATCGACAAGGACCAGGACTTCTTTTGCTCTTGCATCCAAAAGATTGAGCGCCGATGTCGTGAATTTCTCGGTCACTACAAGCAGCGTAGTAAAAGGCGAGACATTAAAAGATACCGCCCTTACAATCCAGTCATTAGGCGCTGATTTTGTGGTAATAAGGCACGGCTCATCAGGGGTCCCGCATCTGCTCGGTAATCTCTTAAATATATCTGTTATAAATGCCGGTGACGGGGCCAATGAACATCCGACCCAGGCCCTTCTTGATTTGTTTACAATACAATCCCGCAAAAAGAAAATTAAAGGGCTTACAGTAGCAATAATAGGTGACATTGCACACAGCAGGGTAGCAAAATCAAATATTTACGCATTGACAAAACTCGGCGCAAAGGTAAGGGTAATCTGCCCCCCTACCCTGATGCCTGCGGGGATAGAGAAACTGGGAATAGATGTCTTTCATTCAATAGACGAGGGTATCAGAAAGGCTGATGTTATAATGGCGCTGAGACTGCAGCTTGAACGCCAGAGCAAGGGGTTTCTCCCTTCGCTTGAGGAATATTTTAATCTTTACGGTCTCACGGATGAACGGCTTAAACTGGCAAAAGAAGATGCCATTGTCATGCACCCCGGACCAATGAACAGGGGGGTTGAAATTGAATCCGCTGTTGCAGACGGACCTCAGTCGGTAATCCTTGAGCAGGTAACCAACGGCCTCGCTGTAAGGATGGCTGTCTTATATCTTCTTTCAGGAGTTAAAAAATGAGAATCCTGATAAAAAACGGCAGGGTAATCGATCCTTCTCAAAATCTGGACGGTTTTCATGAAATCCTGATAGAAAAAAACAGGATCAAAGGATTATATCCAGAGGGCAAGGGTCCGGATGCAAACAAAATCATTGATGCCTCAGGTTGTATAGTTATACCGGGGCTCGTTGACATGCACACGCATCTCAGGGAGCCGGGATTCGAATACAAGGAAACAATAAAATCAGGCACTATGGCTGCTGTCAGGGGTGGATTTACGACTGTCTGCTGCATGCCCAATACAAAGCCGGTTAACGATACAATCACCGTAACGGAATTCATTCTCGAAAAATCTTTGAGAGAGGGGGCATGCACAGTCTATCCTGTCGGTGCAATAACAACTGCCCAGAAAAGCGAAGAGCTCACTGAGCTGGAAGCGCTCTTGAAGACAGGCTGCATTGCATTCTCGGATGATGGAAAACCGGTGACAAACAGTCTTATAATGAGGCGGGCGCTTGAATACTCAAAGATATTCGACGTCCCGGTCATATCCCACTGTGAAGACCTGAAATTGTCGGAAGACGGGGTAATGAATGAAGGTTTTGTCTCAACTATCACAGGCCTGAGTGGAATTCCGAAAGCTGCCGAGGAAGTAATGGTGGCAAGAGACCTTTCGCTCTGTGAGCTTACGGGCGGAAAGCTGCACATTGCGCATGTTTCAACAGAAGGCTCCGTTAAATTAATACGGGATGCAAAGGCCCGCGGAATAAATGTAACTGCCGAGACATGCCCGCATTATTTCTCTTTAACTGATGAATCGCTTATAAGTTATGACACAAATCTGAAAGTCAATCCGCCTATCAGAACCCCTCAGGATGTTGAAGCCATTAAACAGGGGTTAAAAGATTGCACGATTGATGTGATTGCCACTGACCATGCCCCGCACCATATTGATGACAAAGGGAAGGAATTTGATGCAGCAGCATTCGGGATATCAGGGCTTGAAACAGCTTTTGCACTAAGCCTTCATCTTGTTGAATCAGGAATCCTGGACTTAAAGCAGCTTATCACCAAAATGACCATAACCCCTTCAAAAATAATGGGAATTTCAAAAGGAACATTAACCGTTGACTCTGATGCCGACATAGCAATAATAAATACGGAAAAAACTTTTAAAGTTGATTCTTCCGGGTTTTTGTCAAAAGGGAAAAACTCCCCGTTTAACAAATGGCAACTGAAAGGAACCGTTGAAAAAACTATCGCAATGGGGAAAGTGTACGAATGGGCATAAATAAAACAAAGGCATTACTGGTACTTGCGGATGGTCTGGTATTCGAGGGATGGAACTTCGGCGCCAAAGGAGAGACAACCGGTGAGGTTGTCTTTAACACCTCAATGACAGGTTACCAGGAAATACTCACGGACCCTTCTTACAAAGGCCAGATAGTGGCTATGACATACTCGCAGATAGGAAACTATGGAATAAATCCTGAGGACATTGAATCAGACATCCCGAATGTCGAAGGGTTTATAGCTAAGGAATTTTTTGATTTCCCAAGCAACTGGCGTTCTCAAAAGAGTCTCGGAGAGTATCTGGAAGAGAACAATAAAGTCGGCATTCACGGTATTGATACAAGGGCGCTCACCAGGCACCTGAGAGACAACGGTGTTCAGACAGGTATAATTTCCACGATTGACTTGAACCCTGAAAGCCTGCTTGATAAAGTCAGGAGCCATCCCGGGATATCTTCTCTTGACCTGGTCAAAGAAGTTACGACAAAAGAGCCGTACAAATGGACTGAGACACTCTGGAAATTAAAAGCAGAAGAAAAAACCACCCCCCCTTTACCCCCCCTTACCAAGGGGGGGGATAACAGGATCAAGGTTGTTGTATACGACTTCGGGGTAAAGATGAATATACTCCGCCATCTTGCTGAAACAGGATTTGACGTTACAGTAGTTCCGGCTCAGACACCACCGGAGGAGGTAATTGAAAAAGCCGATGCAATAGTATTAAGCAATGGGCCGGGGGACCCCCGGACTGTTACATATGCCGTGGAAACCGCAAAAAAACTATTAGGCAGGAAACCCGTTATGGGAATCTGCCTCGGCCACCAGATTATAGGGCTCGCTTTAGGCGGCAAGACGTATAAACTCAAATTCGGGCATCATGGAGGGAACCATCCTGTGATGGATCTGGCAACCGGGAAAGTTGAAATCACCTCACAAAACCATAATTATTGTGTTGACATAAAAGGCCTTGCCGGACAGGTAGAATTAACCCACAAAAATCTGTACGATGGAACCGAGGAGGGAATGAGACATAAGGATATGCCGGTGATATCATTTCAGTACCATCCGGAAGCCGGTCCCGGACCAAATGATTCCGGTTATATTTTTAATAGATTCAGGGAAATGATAGAAAAATGACAGCTAAGGATTATCAGCTTAAAACTGAAAACAACAGACTCATTTTCAGAACTTCTTCATTTAAAGCAGAGAAGTCCAGTGTGCTTCACCCAGGTGTTTACACCAGGGAATTTTCCTCGACATTATTTGCATCGGCAGTATGTATTCTTGCGTATATGTCTACCGGTCTGCCGGGCATCAAACCGGCAATTGTCCGCTATATCATTCTCATCTTTATATTCGTCATTGCCTTACTCGCAGCCATTAAATATATTTTTAAAGAAAGATATCTTGAGGTAGATTTTGACAGGTCGGATAAATCAGTGAATATAGTCCGCCCCGGAATTATTGGAAAAAAGATTGAGAAAATACATTTTGATGACATAAAGTCGGTTGACCTGGGGAACAAAAAATTTGTCCCTGAAAATATTGACGGAATTAAATTTGTCCAGAAGATTTCTGCACAGCATGGAAGCGCCATGCCGGGATTAGGTGACACAGAAGAATTTATCACTCTATCACTAAAGTTGAAAGACGGCTCCGAAAAAATTATCTATGCCGGAAAAGTCGATGAAGAGCCGGAAATCCCGGTAAATGAGATAAGGAGTTTTTTAAATGTTTAACGGCCGAGGCGCAAAGGGGCAAAGGCACAAAGTTAAAAACTAACCTTCACGGTTGCCGGTTAACAATTAACAGCTGAAGGAAATATATTAAATGCCCAAAAGAACAGACATTAAAAGCATTCTGCTGATAGGCTCCGGCCCCATAGTTATCGGCCAGGCCTGTGAGTTTGATTACTCGGGGGCGCAGGCATGCAAGGCGCTCCGCGAAGAGGGTTACAGGGTGATACTCGTTAACTCCAATCCTGCCACTATTATGACCGACCCTGAAATGGCGGATGTCACATACATTGAACCCCTGACTTACGAAGTCCTGGAGATGATAATTGAAAAAGAGCGTCCGGATGCATTGCTTCCGACAATGGGGGGACAGACTGCCCTGAACCTTGCGGTCGAACTTTCCGAAAGAGGAGCCCTTGGCAAATTCAATGTAGAACTGATAGGCGCAAAGCTTCCTGCAATAAAAAAAGCCGAAGACAGGGAATTATTCAAAGAGGCAATGTCAAAAATAGGATTAGAGACACCAAAAAGCAGGTATATTAATTCCTTTGATGGGGGAATGAAGGCAGCAGTTGATGTTCTGCGTTTCCCGTTAATTCTGAGGCCTTCTTTTACCCTGGGCGGCATAGGGGGAAGCATTGCCTACAATATGGCTGAATACACCGACAACCTCAGGAAAGCGCTCAAACTCAGTCCTGTAAGTGAAGTTCTTGTTGAAGAATCCGTCCTCGGATGGAAAGAGTTCGAGCTCGAAGTAATGCGTGATAATAAAGATAATGTTGTTATTATATGCTCCATAGAAAATTTCGACCCCATGGGCATCCATACAGGAGATTCAATAACTGTAGCGCCTGCCCAGACTCTGACCGATAAGGAATATCAGATAATGAGAGATGCCTCAATCGCTGTAATCCGGGAAATAGGGGTTGACACAGGCGGTTCAAATATACAGTTTGCGGTTAATCCGGATGACGGAAGCCTGATTGTAATAGAAATGAATCCGAGGGTTTCAAGAAGTTCCGCGCTTGCTTCCAAGGCAACAGGTTTCCCCATAGCTAAAATCGCCGCAAAGCTGGCCGTGGGTTTAACGCTCGATGAGATACCGAACGACATTACTAAGGAAACCCCTGCATCCTTTGAGCCTGCAATTGATTATGTTGTAGTAAAATTCCCAAGGTTTGCCTTTGAGAAATTTCCAGAGGCCGACTCTACCCTTATGACCCAGATGAAATCTGTGGGAGAGGCCATGTCAATCGGCAGGACTTTTAAAGAATCACTGCATAAGGCCATCCGCAGCCTTGAAATTGACAGTTACGGATTTGAATCCCCGCAATCGGATATGGATGAGATCGAGACTAAACTAAAGATACCTTGCTGGGACCGCATATGGTATATTGCCCAGGCACTGCGGCAGGGCATGGCCTTGGATGAAATCCACAAGTTAACCCGGATTGATCCATGGTTTCTTTTTAATATTAAGGAGATTATAGACTTTGAAACAAAAATCACAAATATAGCCGATGAAATAAAAGACAAAACACCCGGCCTGATCCCGGAAGAAACCCTGAGAAAAGCTAAAGAATACGGCTTCTCCGACAGAAGAATCGCAGAACTGGTTAACGTAGATGAAAAAACCGTAAGGGACTTCAGAAACAGCATTGGCTTAAGAGCTGTTTATAAAATGGTCGACACCTGCGCCGCAGAGTTTAAAGCCCATACACCATACCTGTATTCAACATATGAAAAACCGTTTTTCAGAATTCAGAATCCAGAATTCAGAATTCAGAATACTGACCCCCTTGACTCATCAACTCATCAACTCATCAATTCCGTAGAATGCGAGGCCGCTCCCACGGACAGGAAAAAAATCGTGATACTTGGAAGCGGACCGAACAGGATAGGACAGGGAATTGAATTTGACTATTGTTGTGTACATGCAGTGTTTGCTTTGAAAGAACTCGGATATGAGACAATTATGGTAAATTGTAATCCCGAGACTGTCAGCACTGATTATGATACTGCCGACAGATTGTATTTTGAACCGCTTACCCTTGAGGACGTTTTGAACATTATCAATACGGAAAAACCCGAAGGGGTCATAGTACAGTTTGGCGGACAGACCCCTCTGAAACTCGCGGTTCCGCTTGAAAAAGAAGGAGTTAAAATACTCGGCACCTCCCCCGATTCCATAGACAGGGCAGAGGACAGAAGGAGATTCAAAAAAATTGTTCACAAATTGAATCTGCGACAGCCCCAAAGCGGGACGGCATTGTCGGTTGATGAGGCCCTTGAAGAAGCAAAGAAAATCGGCTACCCCGTGATGGTAAGACCTTCATATGTTCTTGGAGGTAGGGCAATGGAGATCGTATATGATGAAGGAAGCCTTAAAAACTATATGAAAAGGGCTGTCAAGGCATCTCCCGAACATCCTGTATTGATAGACAAATATCTTGAGGATGCAATTGAAATTGATGTCGATGCTATTTCCGACGGAAACAGGGCAATTATCGGCGGCATTATGGAGCATATAGAAGAGGCCGGCATTCATTCAGGAGATTCCGCATGTTCCATGCCCCCATATTCATTATCCCCGGAAATAATAGACGGAATCAGGTCCCAGACAGAAGCGCTTGCAAAAGAGCTTAATGTCATCGGCCTCATGAATATACAGTTTGCCGTAAAAGACAATGAAATCTATATCCTCGAAGTGAACCCGAGGGCATCCCGTACAATACCGTATGTCAGTAAATCCACAGGTATTCCATTAGCTAAAATAGCGGCAAAAGTCATGGCAGGGAAGCCACTTGATGAACTCGGCCTTGCAGCGGAAGTAGAGATGTCCCACTTTACCGTTAAAGAAGCCGTATTCCCTTTTGACCGCTTTGCAGGAGTTGACACACTCCTGGGGCCTGAAATGAAGTCCACCGGAGAGGTTATGGGTATTGACAAGGATTTCGGCAGGGCATACGCAAAGTCCCAGGCATCGGCAAACAACACCATGCCGCTGAAAGGCAAAGTTTTCATCAGTGTCAAGGATAAAGACAAACCGCCCATTCCTTCAATTGCAGGCAAGCTTATATCCCTTGGTTTTTCAATAGCAGCCACAAGAGGAACCGCCTTCTATTTACAACAGCATGGAATCGATGTAGAGACGGTCAATAAAGTTACAGAGGGAAGACCGCACTGTGTAGATCTGATAAAAAACAGGGAGATTGATTTTGTAATAAACACCGTTACCGGAGCAAAGGCACAAAAGGATTCATTTTCAATAAGAGAAACCTCTCTTCAGTACAACGTAACTTATACAACAACCGTTGCAGGGGCAAGGGCGGCAATAAATGCAATCGAAGCGATCTTGAAAAAAGAGAGCAGTATCAAGTCACTTCAGGAATATCACAAGACCGGGCCCGGATAGCATAATATTTCTGAAAATTCCACAAAATGTTCTTTAATAAAACCTCTAACGACGCGTCAGGCATATCTGCATTATACTGCTCGTCAATCACATTTTGACACCGATTATCCCCAAATGTTAAACTTTTTAACCATTTTCAATAATGTCAAAGCTCAAATGCCAAATGAAATCCCGTGCCTTAATAACAAATAATAAGCGGAAGTCACCATGAATAAGAGTAAAATTAAAAAAGGCGTGAGAATGATTCTTGAGGGTATTGGAGAAGACCCGGACAGGCCGGGTTTAAAAGATACCCCGAAACGGATAGCAAATCTGTACGAGGAGATATTCTCGGGCCTCAAAACTCCTACTAAAGAAATACTTAAACCTATCGAAGGGGAGAGCCACGATGAAATGGTTCTTCTGAAAGATATACCCTTTTACTCGATCTGTGAACACCATCTGCTGCCTTTTATAGGGAAGGCACATGTTGCGTATATCCCGTCAGGAGGGAAAATTGTCGGTATCAGCAAGCTCGCAAGGGCTGTTGAAATTTTTGCTAAACGGCCGCAGGTTCAGGAACGCCTGACCGCCCAGCTTGCAGATATGATTATGGAAAAATTAAAGCCAAAGGGAGCTATGGTAATAGTAGATGCTGAACATCTCTGTATGTCCATGAGGGGGGTAAAAAAACTCCATACAAAGACTGTCACATCAGCTGTCAGGGGCCTGTTTCGTACAAAGGAATCAACGAGAATGGAATTACTTGCTCTAATAAAAAAGAGCGATTGATAATATCTGCTTTTTAATAAATTATTATTTATAAAAGGAGAATAAATAATGATTATCACTAAAAAACGCGACCTCGAAGAGTTAAAGGAGAATATCAAAAACTACAACAGCTTCTTTCTGATCGGCTGTTCCGAATGCGCAACACTCTGCGGAACCGGCGGAGAGCCCGAGCTTCAGGCAATGAAAGAGACCCTTGAAGCTGAAGGTAAAAAGGTTACAGGGAGCTTTGTTGCAAAGACCGGCTGCCAGGTTCTGGGCACAAAGGTCGAATTAAAGCCTTTCAAAGATGCACTTGCCGGGACCGACTGTATACTTGTGATGTCCTGCGGTGCGGGAACACAGACTGCTGTTGAGCTGTTCCAGGACACAGCTGTTTATCCAACCAATGATTCTTTATTTCTTGGAAATATGACAAGAATGCAGATGTTTGATCAAAGATGTTCTCTGTGCGGCAAGTGCGTGCTTGATAAAACAGGTGGAATATGCCCTGTAACTGCCTGTCCGAAAGGACTTTTAAACGGACCCTGCGGCGGCACCAATGAAGGGAAGTGCGAAGTAAGCCCTGATATGGAATGTGCATGGGTAAGAATATACAACCGGATGAAACGGATCGATCAACTTGAGGAAATGAAGAAAATCGCAGAGCCCAAGGACTGGTCTGCCGGCAACACACCCATGAACCTGAATGCCCGTGAAAAAAAAGGAGGAGGTTAAAAAGTGAATTTTAAAGAAGCCCTTAATTCCGGAAAATTTGCAGTTACCGCTGAAGTAGGCCCGCCAAAGGGCACTGATATAAAAGAAATGCTTCACGACGCTGAAGCGCTGAAAGGCAAATTAGACGCCGTTAATGTAACAGACAACCAGTCTGCTGTCATGAGGATAAACTCATTGTCAATCTGTAAAATACTGCTTGATATGGGACATGAGCCCATTCTCCAGATGACATGCAGGGACCGCAACCGCATCGGTCTTCAGTCAGACCTGCTTGGCGCAAGCGTACTCGGCATCAGGAATGTTTTATGCATGACAGGCGACCACCCTAACGCAGGAGATCACAAAGAGGCAAAATCCGTTTATGATATCGAATCCGTCCAGCTTCTCAGGGTTGTTGATTCCCTTAATAACGGCAAAGACATGATGGGTAATGATATGAAAGGCGCCACCGATTTTTTCCAGGGCGCTGTTGTTACGCCGGAGGCTGATCCGGTGGAACCCCAGCTTATGAAGTTTGAAAAAAAGGTTGCGGCCGGAGCAAACTTTTTTCAGACACAGGCAATCTACGACATAGGGAAATTCAAAGAATTTATGACTTATGCGAAAAAATTCCCGGTTAAAATACTCGCCGGACTTGTTCTCCTGAAAAGCGCCGGCATGGCAAATTATATGAACAAGTTTGTTCCGGGCATTAAGGTTCCCGGGGATTTGATCGACGAGCTTAAAGCCGCGGGCAAGGGAAACGCCCTTGATACGGGAATAAACATAGCAGCAAGACATATCAGACAGTTAAAAGAGGAAGAGATATGTGACGGCGTTCACATAATGGCTATCGGCGCTGAGGACAAAGTACCTCTCATCATGGAAAGGGCCGGGCTGCTTTGAGCCGTATCCTGAAAACGATCTGTTTTTATGCTATTTTTCTTTTATCCGCAGCAGCTCAATTACTGGTAACTCTGGTTGTCATTTTACTCGTACTAAGCACGCTAAATATTGTTAACAGTAATGTACTGCATATTGAGAAGCTGTATTATATCGAGATAACATCCGCTGCCGCCATCTTTATCATTTCCGGAGTTATTTTTTACAGATATCTCGGTAAAATATCACGGTTTATAAAAAATACCTTTTTCAGAGATATTCGCCCCTGAACAGTTTGCCTGAATCCATCCACTGCTGTGTTATACTAATACGATTTCTCAGGTTAGTCCGTATTTACTAAAAAGTCTTTCTTTGATCAAACAAAAAACAAAAATGACAAATCAATTTATTTATTTCTGGCAGCATATACCGGAGCATATCAGTCCTTATATTTTTAAAATAGGACAATTTCAGATCCGTTATTACGGAATGATGTATATTGTTGCTTTTGCGACCCTTTATTTTCTCTCTCTTTACAGATTAAAAAATGAAAAATTCGATTTCTCAAAAACTGCAGTTGAAAATTACTTTGCATGGGCCATCCTGGGTCTTATGATCGGCGCAAGAACAGGTTATGTGCTCTTTTATAATTTCAGCTATTATATATCCCATCCCCTCGAAATAATACTTCCGTTCAGCTTTACAGGAGGATTTCATTTTACAGGTCTTGCAGGCATGTCCTACCACGGCGGGCTTATCGGGGTCTTGTTGTCCAGCGGCATATTCTGTTACAGGTATAAAATAAATTTCTGGAAATTCGGGGATTTCCTTGTTCCTTCGATACCCCTGGGATATACATTCGGCAGAATAGGCAACTTTATCAACGGGGAGCTTTACGGCAGGGTTACTACAGTACCCTGGGGCATGTATTTCCCGGCTGACCCGACTAATCAGCTCAGGCATCCATCCCAGCTTTACGAGGCCTTTTTTGAGGGAATTTTTCTTTTTATTATCCTCTGGAGCATTCGTAAAATGAGACCTTTTGACGGCTTTTTTCTTTCTTTATATATTATAGGCTATGGAACCGTCCGCTTCTTTATTGAATATGTGCGTGAACCAGATCAGCAAATAGGGTTGATTTCCGGCTTTATGTCCATGGGGCAGATACTCTGCCTGTTTATGATATTCGCTGGATTGGGGATTTACTATTTCAGACGCAAAACCTCAATACATCCGGGTTAGCGGCTTTCGGAAAGGTATGGACGATGACCTTTTATGTGTTATAATTGTGCAAAAATTGAAAACTGAAAAGGTAACTATTCAGGCAGGCACAAAGGCACATAGTGGCAAAGGCACAAAGTGAAAAAAAGGATGAAAAACTTTTCTTGTATTTCTGTAACCCTTTGTGCCTGTGTGCCTTTGCCACTTTGCACCTGAGTAGTTACCTGAAAAGCAATTAAAGGAGACTGTTATGCCGGCAAAAAACGGAGACAAGGTAAAGGTGCATTATACCCTGAAAGACGCAAACGGTGAAGTGGTCGAATCATCGATTAATACAGGCCCGATAGAATTCACCATAGGAGAGGGAAAGGTAATACCGGGATTTGAAAAAAATATCATTGGAATGGAGCCTGAAGATACCAGAAGTATTAAGATACCGCCCGAAGATGCTTACGGCCCTCACGATGAAAAAAAAGTTTTTGAATTTGACAAAAAAAACGCACCCGAAGATTTTAGCCCTCAGATCGGTCAGTCAATACAAATGCACAGGCCTGACGGGAAAGCATTTGTTGTAACCGTAGCAGGCCGCTCTGAAAAGGGTTTTATGATGGATGCCAATCATCCTTTAGCCGGAAAAGAGCTTGTCTTTGATTTAGAGTTAGTGGAAATCGTCGAGTAGGGACAATTTATGAATTGCCCTTACCGGGAAAAGGATATATAAGCAGATGACGGTATTTACTGTTCAGGATTTTTTGAAAAGGAAAAAAGAAGGCAAAAAGATTACAATGCTTACTGCCTATGATTATCCCTTTGCCAGGATCGTGGATGAGGCCGGTATAGACGCTATTCTTGTCGGTGACTCACTCGGTATGGTTGTTCAGGGGCTGGAAAACACACTGCCCGTAACAATGGATGAAATGATTTACCATACAAAACTTGTTACAAGGGCGGTAAAAAAAGCAATGGTTATCGGCGATATGCCTTTTATGTCCTATCAGACCGGCATTTATGAGTCAGTAAAAAATTCCGGCAGATTTCTGAAGGAAGCAGGCGCTTCCGCTGTTAAAATGGAAGGCGGAGCTGAAATTGCGGAACACATAAAGGCAATGACAAAATCAGACATCCCTGTTATGGCACACATCGGGCTTACACCGCAGTCGATCCATAGAATGGGGGGGTACAAAGTCCAGGGTAAAACAGAAGAGGCTGCAAAAAGATTAATAGAAGAAGCGCATATTATTGAAGACGCCGGCGCTTTTTCATTATTACTGGAAGCAATACCCATGAATCTTGCAAAAAAAATCAGGGAAGAGCTCTCAATCCCTACTATTGGTATCGGGGCGGGTCCGCATTGCGACGGCCAGATTCTGGTTCTTCATGATGTGATCGGGTTATTTGAAAGATTTGTCCCAAAGTTCGTCAAACAATATGCAAACCTGAAGGAAGAAGCTTCAAAGGCGGTTAAATCATATAAGGAAGAAATCGAAAAAGGGATATTCCCTTCAGACGAGCAAAGTTTCAAGTAGCTCCAGAACCGCCCTGTTCCATCCCTCCGGCCCGATGCCGGGAGCTTTAACAGCATTTTTGACTCTTACTCTCCTGTCATAAGAACCGTCATGTTTCTTTATAATAACCGGATAATCAACGTTTCTCAGCATCTCAATATCATTAGGGCTGTCACCGAGTGCAACAGTCGTTATTTTTCCATACTGTTCAGAGTATAGCTTTTTCAGTATCTCAACCGCCCTGCCCTTGTCGCTGTCACCCGTAATATGAAAAAATTCTCCCTGCGTATAATTATATCCTTTGGACCTGATACGCTGTTTGAGTCTTTTTAATGATCTTTCTTTTCCGCCAAAAATAAACGGCTCATCAAAGTCACGTTGTTTAGCCCTTTTAGCATCAGACATTTTCAGTCCCGTTAGTCCGGCAACTTCTTTTACCGTCATATCCCCGAAGCCTCTGATATCAAATCCTTCGGAACGTAATTCTTCAACGGCCTTTCTTAAATCAACATATGCCGCTCCAAGTTTTATTATAAAATAGTTTTCTTCCTCCTGAATTTTGAATCCTGAATTTTGAATCCTGAATTTTGAATATTTTTTCGGAACAAATATCCCTCCGCCGTTTTCAGAGATAAAAGGATCTTTATTTCCAAGTTTTTTTCTGCACTGCTCTATTTCCGCTCCTGTCTTGCTGGAGCATAGTATCAAGGGAATATTTTTTTCTTTAACTATCTTAAGCGCGGGTAAGGCCTTCCTGAATGAGTAAGCGGAATCAAGAAGTGTTCCATCGAGGTCTGTGAATATTATCAAGTTCCTTCTCATCTGTTCTCAATGTCAAGGGGATATTTACCTTAACCTAAATGTTAAAAAAATACCACTGCATGCTCCTTTGCTCCTTGCCCTCGTCAGAAAAATTTATGGGCGAATACAAATATATATTTTACATTCTCAATGCTCATTCCGCACTTGATGCGGAATCCGGAGAGTGAAGTATAGTTCGTATTTCCGGATTTCTCGCATTCACAGGAATGACAAAAAGGATTACACCCCAAAGCAGAGTATCGAGAGATTCTTTGATTAAAAAATTACAAACAATCATCAGTTTTTTTGATATAATCTTTTTATGAAGCTTACCGAAAACGCCCTCACTGTATTAAGGACACGCTACCTTCTTCGCGACGAACACGGCAATATCATTGAAACACCGGAGGAAATGTTTCATCGGGTTGCACGCACCGTTGCATCAGCCGAGAAAATATATGGAGGGAATGCAGAGAAATGGGAACTGAAATTTTATAATGCGATGAGCAATCTTCTGTTCCTCCCTAATACCCCTACCCTCATAAATGCAGGCAAGGAATCAGGACAGCTTGCCGCATGTTTTGTCCTCCCGGTTAATGATTCAATGAAGAGCATTTTTGATTCGCTGAAAAACGCTGCTTTAATATTACAGTCCGGCGGGGGCACAGGTTTTTCCTTTTCAAAACTGAGACCAAGGTCCGACATTGTAAAATCAACCGGCGGCATAGCCAGCGGCCCTGTATCGTTCATGAGAATTTATAACACTGCAACTGAAGTTATAAAACAGGGCGGCGCCAGGAGGGGTGCCAACATGGGCATATTGAGGATTGATCATCCGGATATCCTTGAATTCATAAAGATAAAACGTCATGAAGAAGAGCTCCTGAATTTTAATATCTCAATAGCAGTAACAGATGCATTCATGCAGGCATTGAAAAAGAACTCTGATTATGATCTGCTCAATCCGCGAAGCAAACAAATAACAGGACATCTGAAAGCAAGAGACGTCTTTAATGAAATTGTGGAAAGCGCATGGGAAACAGGCGACCCAGGTCTGATCTTTATAGACAGGATAAACAGGGACAACCCGACACCTCATATCGGAAAAATCGAAAGCACCAATCCCTGTGGGGAGCAGCCCCTTCTGCCTTTTGAGGCATGCATACTCGGATCTGTTGATCTGTCGAAGATAGTCAGGGGCAGAACACAGAACACAGAGCACAGAACACAGACAATGGAAATCGACCGGGAACTTTTAGCCGAACTTGTTCAACTGGGCGTCCGTTTCCTTGATGACGCTATTGACGCAAATAAATACCCGGTTCCTGAAATCGAAAAAATGCATAAAGGAAACAGAAAAATTGGACTCGGAGTTATGGGCTGGGCCGAGATGCTCATAAAACTTGGAATCAGATATAATTCCCCCAGGGCATTCAGGCTTGCAAGGGAAGTTATGAGTTTTATTAGAAACAGGGCAAGAGATGCATCTTCAGAACTTGCAAAAGAGCGGGGAGTTTTTCCGAACTTTAAAGGCTCTGTCTATGATACACCCGAATTTATTTCAAAGGGCGGCTTAAGAAACGCTACCACCACGACTATTGCTCCTACCGGAACGCTGTCTTTAATTGCAGGATGTTCAGGCGGTATTGAACCTCTTTTTGCCATAGCATATAAAAGACTCGTCCTTGACACAGAACTTCATGAAGTACATCCCTATTTTATTGAGACAGCAAAGCAAAGAGGATTTTACAGTCCTGAACTGATTAAGAAAATCAGTCTAAAAGGCAATCTAAGGGGATTAAAGGAAATCCCCCGTGATCTGAAAAGACTTTTTGTAACTGCACATGACATACCACCTGAAGACCATATAGAAGCACAGGCCGCATTCCAGGAATTTACAGACAATGCCGTATCAAAAACAATCAATCTTAAACACAGGTCAACAAGAGATGATGTTGCACGGGCATTTTTGCTCGCCTATGAAAAGGGATGTAAAGGGACAACCATCTTCAGGTACGGCTCTAAACCGGGAACGCTGCTTAAGCTTGATGAAGTAGACTGAGATAAGTTCAATAAAACAAAAACCGGGCACTATGGGCAATTCATGAATTGCCCATACATCGATAATAAGAGGGATATATTTTAGAGCTTCCTGAGCGCCTGAAGTTTTTTCTTTTGCTTTTTTGAAAGTTTTCTCGGGTTGCCTCCCGGACGGGCGGAGGGACGGGTAATATAACCATCGATAGAGTCTTTATTTAAATTATCAAGCGCTGAATAAAGTTTCTCTTCAAACTCAACGGATGACAGAGCGGCATGGTCTTTCTTTGATGCATAATCGGATATTTCCCTGTCGGAGCTTACAACGATCCAGTGTTTATTTGATGAGGATAGTTTTTTCTTGATCGTTAAATCCGCTTTTTCACCGAGTCTGGAATAAATAACCGTCAAGTCGGCTGTTTTGATTTTTGTCTCATCCTTTCGACCGTTTTTCCATCCGTCAAAAACAAGAATTATCTCATGTTTTTTTAATTTTGAATAGCTCCGGAGTTTCTGAATAAGGTCATTGCGGGCCTTTTCAAGATTATCATGGGCAATGCCGATGAGGTTGTATCCGTCAATGAGGATATTAGCCATAATGTAAAAATAAAAGATAAAAGATAAAAAGTCAAAATTAAGGGACGAAAGTATAAAATACCATACACTGCGGTTCTGTGCACATGGCTTGATTCTTCCTTGAATGTAACTCTCAGAAAAGAGGTGGTCGGGTTTGTTTGAACAGGCAGAATCGATTTATAAGTGATAAGCTGTCTGTTCATACCGCTACCTGCCTCTGAGGTAGTTACAGTAAACATCATTCGGTGTTCATCACGAGAGTTCTTCTTAAGAAGCGATAGTTCCTGAGCAATATCCTTGGCGCGGCGAATAATATGAGCCGGGCAAGTCTGTCGTGCTGTGGGGTTAGTACCGTTATAAGCAGCATACCTGTCGGTAAAATGTATACAAACGTTTCCAGGATGTGTAATATAGAGAAACCGAGGCTCAAAATTCCGTGAATGATCATGAAGAGAATATAAAAGAAATATATGTAAGCATTCAGCTATCAGCCACCAGCTCTCAGTAAAATAATATTATCGACGAAAAAACACTGAAGTTTCAGAATCATCTATGCTTATAGCCTCAATATGTATAAAATTAACGGCATGACCAAATTAAATAAAGGAGGTTAATATGTATCCATTAATAGTTGTTGCTATCTTTTTTATTTTAAGTTTACTTGGTGCCGTTATTCTTTTTAAATTCTTTAAGTCATCAGCTTTAATTCAGGGAAAAACCTATCAAGCAGGAGGAGCAATAGCAGGTTTTATAATTCTTTATGTATTGCTGTATCATTCCTATGCTAAAATTGACGATTTTCAAGGGATTAAAAATGAGAATAATGAGCTTAAAGAAAAATATCAAATACAGACAATCACCGGCAACCTGAAAAATTATAATAAAAAATATGCAAAAATAGTTCTTGCTGTGCGTGAAACCGAACCTGACATAAATGGTAAATACAGGCTGAAAGCTCCAGGCATAAATCCGGAGGAAGACGATATACGAATATATGTAATTACAAAGGATAGACAGGATGCTTATTATATCCTGTCAAAAGAAGAGATGGATAATTTTGAGATTGATCTGGGAAATTAACTTTAGAAGATGCAGGGGGTGACAGGTATGAACAAGGTAAAATTAACTTCAATTTTGATAGCCGTTATAGTCTTAGTAACTGCCTACGATCTTTATGCAAATACATCAACAGTATTAGGCAGAATAACCGATGCTAACAGAAAGCCGGCAGTAGGAGTTATCGTTATATTGGGGGGTAAGTACCAATATACGGACAGTAACGGAAGGTTCAGGATCAGGAATGTACCTTTCGGGTTGCAAAGACTTGAGATACAAAAAGGGGATGAAATAATCAAAGAGGAAGACATTGAAATTAATGATTCCATCATGAGGATCAATATACAATTATAAGATTTATGTGCCGGTCAGGGATTATTACGTACAGGGGAGAAAACATAAGAATCATTTCTGTACGTCGATTGTGTTCCTGCTGTCAAATATCAATACGTTAAGTTATTCCGTATCCTTCAGCAAGGCCTCGATATCAGCGAGCCTCTCTTCAATCCCCTTCTGCTTTTTTGTGTTGATATAGAGGTAGAAGGAAACCCCCAGCCATGCGATTGTGTATGCCCCGAAAAGATAAGGCCAGTTTTCCATTTTTAATCCTCCATCCTTTTCTTTAATATCAGTAATCTTTCTTCCATCCTTGCCAGCCTGAACCTGAAAAGGAAAAGAAATACGGTAAGTACAAAAAAAGTCGCCATGCTGAAAAACATGACTTTTTTCATAACAGGGTCAAGCCCCCCGCCCTGTTTAGTGAGAAGCGGATGTATGGACTTCCACCACTTCGTAGCATACCTGACCACAGGAATATCAACGTAGCCGATTATTCCTATCACTGCCGAATACTGAGCCTTCCTGAATCTGTCGGCGATCCCTCCTCTCAGAAGAAAATACCCGATGTAGATAAACCAGAGAATAAGCACGGTCAAAAGCCTCGGGTCCCATGTCCACCAGACATTCCATATGGGTCTTGCCCACAGGGAGCCTGTTATAAGAACAAGGGTGGCGAAAAGCACTCCTATCTCCGCGGAAACACTGGCCGCAGTATCCCATTTGAGATCTTTTTTCCAGAGGAAAATTATGCTTGATATGAAAACGACTGTTAATGACAGAAATGCAGCCATGGCAAGTGAGATATGCAGATAAAATATCCTCTGGACATCGCCCATTACCCTTTCGGTCGGAGCCACCCTGAATATTAAAAAGAAATCCAGGGGCATTAAAATCAAAAGCGAAAGAAATAAAAAAATTATAATCCTGTTTGTTTTCATCTTAATTCAGTCCTCTATAATATACCTGAACAGCAGCAGGGAAATTGAAAGATATAGCATATCAAAAACAGCCATTATCTGAAGCCACCTGCCCGGCCCCCCCGGTTTTCCATTTAAAATTATATCCATGGATGATACGCCCCCGAGTATGACCGGCACTACCACGGGCAGATAGAGGAAAGGCAGCAGAACCTCGCCGTACCTTGAGGCGGTTGCAAGAAACGAAAAGAGTGTGCCCACCAGGGCAAATCCGAGTGTCCCTAATAAAAGTACAGGCAGCAATTGCGGGAGCATGCCTATGATCTTCTCAAAATCAAACAGGACTGCAAAAAAAACCAGTGTAAAGGCTTCCATTAATAAAAGGAAGAGAAGATTGCTCAGTACCTTGCCGGCATAAAAGCTTTCTGCGGATACGGGCGAAAAAACTATACTTAAGTAGGCCTCTTCATCCCTTTCAGACATTGATGTCCTGCCCATGCCCAGAATTCCCGTGAACGAAAATATTACCCAGAGTATCCCCGATGCCAGCAAAGAAACATTCTCTTTGTCTATGTCAAGGGCAAAGTTGAATATAACGAGGAAGAGCAATGAAAGAAAAAGCATGAGACTGAGGGACTCCTTGCCCCTTATCTCTAAAAGGATATCTTTTCTCAGGATCGAAACAGCATCGTGCATGAACTTCATCTTATATTTTCTCCGAGTGAATCAAACAGACTGTATATCTCTCCTATTTCGGCTTCTTCTTTTTTTTTAATGAACAAAAGTTTCCCCTTGTGCAGAAACGCCACGCGATCTGCAAGCGCATAACCCTCTTCCACCAGGTGGGTCGAAATCACAACGGATTTTCCCCGTTTCCTGATATTCTTTATTTTTGAAAGCACGGACGACCTCCATCCAAGGTCAAGGCCTGTAAAAGGCTCGTCAAGGATAAAGACCTCAGGATTCGTAATAAAACCCTTTGCAAGGGCAAGCCTTTTTTTCATTCCCTGCGAAAGCTCATTCACCGGATCCATCCGCCTTTCCCACAGGCCATGATCCCTTAAAGCATTCTCTATGGATTTCCCCCGGTGGTCAAGCGAAAAGAGCCTGCAGATAAAATTCATATTCTCCTGTACTGTAAGTGCATTGTAAAGGGCTGTCTTGTGTCCGAGATAAAAGACTTCTTTCTTTATATCGCTTTCGGAATATACTTTATTGTTATAGAATGTTTTGCCTCTTGTTGCCTGCATAAGACCTGAGATAATCTTAAGCAGTGTTGTCTTGCCCGCTCCATTGGGGCCGAAGACAGTCACGGAGTCTCCCTCTCCGATACTCATATCTATTCCACTCAGTGCGGTCTTTGAATGATACTGTTTCCCCACACCCCTTAACTCTATAATATTCAACGGCCGAGCCTCTCTTCTATATCCCTTCTCCTGTTTTCCAGGACATTCCGGAAGGGCTTGTAATACCCGCTTAAATCCTCTTTGTCAGCCTCGCTTCCGAGTCTTTCAAGTATTCCTTCCAGCCTCTTTTTCTCCTTCGCCATATACCATCTGTAAATCCTTCCTTTCATAATCAGAAGCCCGCACAGAGAGATAATCATGGCCGATAAAATCGAGACATACCATAAATTGAAACCACCCCGGTAAGAAGGGGAGAGCACTTTAAATTTAATCCTTTTCAGGTCGGTGCCCTCCCACACCTGGAATGTTCCGTAAACCCCGCCTTCAAACTGTCTCTCACCGGCCACCTGAAGGTTTGAGGATTGAACCTTCCATTTTTCCTTGTTCTGAAAAAAAACGGACGTTTTTTTAATGGAAGGGCTGTCGTCTTTACCTTGCATGGACATGTCAAAAATACCTATATCGCTTTTTACGAAGTAGTTAAGAAAAACAGAGCTTTTCCCAGGGAGAATTTCGCTCCGGGACGCTATCCCGTTTGAAAAAGTATATACCCCCTCCTGGTCAACACCCCGGATACTCATCAATGAATACCCCGGTGGAAGAGGAATAAACAGGGTCTGGGTAACCTTTGATTCTTCATTGTACTTCCCCACATATGTAAGCCTGCTGTTGTTTTCTATTGTCAATGTATCGTATACGAGGAGGGTTTTAGCGTCATAGGGCATAATCTTCATGGTCCTTTGTGATATCTCTATATTTTTGACATCGTCCGTTATTTCATATACATTGAAGTCTATTATATAATCTTCCTGTCCCTCCTCTATCTTAATCAGAGGTGAATAGTAAGAAACCCCCTTGTAATTTATTTCGCCTAAGATGGCCTTGCCTGAAGAGACATCTACATCGCCCTGAAATGTCCCTGCCGGACCGGTCATGAATTCATCTTCTTTTAAAAACTCAAGTCCGCCGGATTTCTTTGGATTAACAACAACTATTTTAAAGGGATAGCCGGGCAGTTTCTCACCTTTTGTTGCGTTGGTTACAATTACATTCAGAGACAATGCAAAGGCACTGGCTGCAATTAATAAAAGGGAAAATGTTATAAAGACAATTTTTTTCCGCAAATTCGTAACACCTCTCCTGTAATCGCTTTTTTAAGGCCTTTTGTAATCTCTTTTTTCGGTCTTGAAAAAAGCCTTTTTGAGAAATCCCTCTCTTTTTCGAGCGCAGGCACGGCCTGCCTTTTCAGGAAGTCCCTTGTAGATGCATAGTCCTCTCCTGTCAGCTTCCCTACCTCAAACTCAAAATCTATATCGGATATTGCCCGGATACCCTCTTTCTTGTTCCTCTGTATCTCTGCAAGCTCACCCTTTTTTGTAAAAGGCCAGTAAATCTCCTTCATAAGGGGAAGAAAAATGTATACAAGAAAGATTAACATTAAGATGAAAAACAGTATTATCATGGAACTCTCTCAACCCCTTTCAGAAGCAGAACCATATCTTTTTCAAGGACATCAATTGCCTCATCCCTGCGCCTCGCAGGCATAACCGCCCATAGTATGCCCAGAATGACCACCCCCGTGCCGTACCATATCCATGAAATGAGGGGGTTTATCACTACAGTCAATGAGATGGAGCCATCCCTGTTCCAGCCGCCGAGGATTAAATAAAGATCCTCGAATATGCCGCTCATAACGGCAACCTCGGTAGTCGGCTCCTGTTTTTTATAAAACCTCTTTTCCGGCCTTACAGTCCCTTTGAACTTTCCGGACCTCTGAACTTCTATCAGGGCGCCCACGCCTTCATAATTCCATTTCTTGAAACTTTTCAGGTCTGCATATTTCAGGCGATAATTTTTCACATCAACCTCCTGGCCTTTGAAAAGGAGAAAATCTTCTTTATATTGATAGTAGCCGTAACCTGCAAGGCCGATAAAAATACAGACCATCCCTATATGAACCACAAATCCCCCGTATCTCCTGCGGTTCCTTGTAATGAGGCCCCGAAATGATGAGAACCATCCTTGCCCCCTGTTCTTCACACCGGCCCTTGTGCCGAGATAAAATTCCCTTGCAATTGAAACCACGACAAAGACTGAAAAGGAATAAAAAGCGAGTGGCATAAACTCCCTGACCCCTGCGGCATACAGGAAAGACGTAGATATCCCCATAAATACAAAGGGGATCAAAAAGTTCCTGTATATCCCCTTTAACGATGTCCTGCGCCAGGCAAGAAGGGGACCTGCGGCCATCAGAATGAGCAGGAGCAGGAACAGAGGCGCATTGATAGTATTAAAAAAAGGCGGCCCCACCGAGATCTTCACCCCCTTGACAGCCTCGGATATCAGGGGGAATATAGTGCCCCAGAAAGTCGCAAAACATATGCCGACAAGAACTATATTATTGTATAAAAAAGAGCTTTCCCTTGAGAGGAATGCCTCGATCCTCGGATTTTTTTCTTTCAGTTTTTCATATCTTGTCAGGATAAGCCAGATGCCTGCGGCCAGGGCCAGCAGCAAAAATCCCAGAAAGACAAAACCTACAGGTGACTGCCCGAAGGCATGAACTGAGGAAATAATGCCGCTCCTTGTGATAAATGTGCCGAAGATACTTAAAGAAAAGGTCAGCAGGATCAGGGAAAGATTCCATATCTTGAGCATTCCCCTCTTTTCCTGGATTATTACGGAATGAAGAAAGGCTGTTGCCGTAAGCCAGGGCATAAAGGATGAGTTTTCAACCGGGTCCCATGCCCAGACGCCTCCCCATCCGAGTTCTTTATATGCCCACCAGCCCCCGAACACTATGCCGAGGGTCAGGAATACCCATGAAAACAGGGTCCATGCCCTTGTCTTCCTTATCCACCAGTCACCGAGATCGCCCGTTACCAGGGCAGCCATGGCAAAGGCAAAGGGCACGGTAAATCCGACGTAACCGAGATAGAGTGTAGGCGGATGAAAAACCATACCGGGGTTTTGCAGCATTGGATTAAGGCCGTTGCCGTCTGCCGGAAGTGTGGCCAGCATCTCAAACGGGGGGGTAACGAAATTAACAAGAACGAGAAAAAACATTGTCGTCAGGTTTAAAAACAGAAGAACATAGGGGAGAAATGCAGCATTGAGATTATTTTCATCCCGCTTAACGGTTATAAATGTAAAGAGGGAAAGAAGCCATGCCCAGAAAAGGAGGGAGCCCTTTTGCCCTGCCCATAACCCGGTTATTTTATAAAAGAGGGGGAGACTCTTCTCGGAATATGATGCCACGTATTCAATCCTGAAATTATCCGTTATAAATGAATATATAAGGACGGCAGTAGCTAACGTCAAAAAGACAAAGACCCCGGTGGATCCCCTGTAAGACATCTCAATGAATCTTCCGTCCCTCTTCCTGATACCGATCATTAAGCCGATATTAACGACAAGGGAGAGGATGAGTGAAAAAAGGAGTGAATACTTTCCAAAATCCGTCATGCATCCTCCTCTTTCTTTTCATATTTTGAAGGGCATTTAACAAGCAGTTTTTTTGCCTCGAATATGCCTCTTTTTTTATTATAAGAGCCTTCTGCTACAAGTGTAACTCCTTCCTCTTCAAGGAGGTCGGGCGGGGTTCCATTGTACACGACTTTAAGCTCCTGAGAACCATTGATATCCTTAAGAGAAAATTCAAGTTTCATTTTATTGGTGTCGTAATTCAGACTGCCGGGGACAATTTCTCCGTTGATCCTGACCTTCGTCTGTCCCAGCTCGTCAAGCCTGCCAAAGAACTCCGACACCTCAAGATAATACATACTGCCTTCTTCCATCCCGAGAAACATCAGATAAATAAAAGAAGCCGCTATCAAAATAACCGCAAAAAGAACTGTCTTCTGCCTGGCTCTCATCCGCCTGCCTCCGTGTCCCGTTCGTTTATCAGCCCCCTGATTAATGCCTGTCTTCTGGAATCGGTCCAGTCGCCCGGCCCGATCTCGACAAAGGCAACAAGGCCCTTTTTATCAATAACAAAAGACTCGGGCACGCCTGTTGTGCCGTAAAGCAGTTGAACAGAGCCGGCCGGATCAAGGAGGGCCTTAAACGTGTAGCCGTATTTTTTCATGTAGGGCGCAACTGCCTTCTTTCCCGCAGCGTCTATGCTTACAGCCAGTATCTCAAAATCATCTCCCTGGAATTTCTCATACAACCTCTGGAGTGACGGCAGTTCATCTTTACACGAGGGACACCACGTAGCCCAGACATTCAGGAATACAACCTTCTTCCCGTAAAAATCCGACAGGGAGACCTCCCTCCCTTCAAGATCGGCAAAAGTAAAATCCCGTGCCTGCTCACCGATCAGCGGACGGAGGTTACGTTTTCCCCCCTTGTCAGTGCCGCCGAATTTCCCTGTAACAGCCGCAACAATCAAAATCACAACCGGCAGCCATAACAAAATCTTTAACAGGGGTTTCATACCGGATATCCCATTCCTAATTCGTAATTATTCATCCTCCCTCTCCCTCCGCACCTCATCTTCCAGAAGCGTTTCCATCTCCGGATTTATATCTTCAGAGTGCATATCCTTTGTGCGCGATCTTTTACGCCACAGAAAGAGGAAAACCCCGGCCAGTATAAATACATCAAGCAGGAGAAAATAAGGAAACCACCAGGCAATGAGATAAAATCCCTTTTTTGAAGGCTGCGCCAGTATCTTCGGCCCGTAAACATCCTCAAAATATGCAAGAATGGATTCCCTGCTCTCGCCCTTTTTAAGCCTGTCCTTGATAAGCTCCTTCATCTGTGCCGCCTGTGCAGAGGGACAGTTGGTAAGTGTATATATATAATTGCATCCAGGGCTCATGATGAGATTCGTGACCTCTTCAAGCTCCATCCGTGAAATCTCTCTGCCATAGGAGAAATTCGGAATTAAAAAAAGAGACAAAATCATGAAAAGGTACATGCCCTTTTTATAAATTTTATTTTTATTCATTGCAGAATCTGTTTTAAGAAAAGACATATAATTTTAAAAGTTCAATGTGAAGGAATTATGAACTCCGTTCGTAAGCGTTCAGCTATCAGCAATCAGCCCTCAGCAAAGACATATTTCGGATGTTATCTATTTTCATAGCCATTTTTGAGTGCTGATTATTTATTCTAAAAGCTGATAGCTAAACTATTCATTCTACATAATAGTAAAGTTAGGAAGCAATGCCACCATCCCTGCCACCATGTCCGTAAGCAGCATAATACCGAACAGAACAAGTAGTATTCCGCTTACGATCATTACGGACTTCATGTGCCTCTGAAGTTTTCTTGAATAACTCAGGAATGTATTTAAAGCAAGTGATGAGAGAAGAAAGGGTATGCCCAGGCCGAGAGAATATATTGAGAGCAGTTTAACGCCGTAGATAAGCGATCCCTTTGCGCCTGCATACATTAATATGGAGCCGAGTATGGGCCCGATACAGGGAGTCCATCCCACTGCAAAGGCCATGCCCACGAAAAATGTGCCTGCATATCCCGCGGGTTTGAAATTCAGATGAAGCTTCTTCTCCCTCATGAGAAAGTCGAGCTTCAGAAAACCGGCGACAAAAAGGCCGAAGATAATAATCAGAATGCCGCCTGTGATCCTTATCCGGTCCTGGTACTGGAAAAAAAATCCCCCGACAGCAGAAGATGAGGCGCCGAGCAATGTAAAAACAGAAGAAAATCCGAGTATATACGCAAGAGAATTTGTTATAGTGAGAAATCTTACCCTGCTTCTGTCCACATTGCCGGTAAGGTCCTCGAACGATACGCCTGTTATGTATGAAACATATGAAGGCAGCAGCGGCAATACACAGGGGGAAAGAAAAGAGAGGATACCTGCAAGAAAGGCAAGCGGATAGGAGATATCGGTGTTCAACGGTATAATAATCTATTCCGCCTTTACCTTCATTAATCGCATTGCATTTATTGTATTTAAAATAACCGGAAGACTCAATTCCTGATCTCCATAACTATTTAATCAATTGTTTCAATTTAATATAATTCAATTTTCATTGTCAAGGTTGTTATTCTAAACTCTTACGCCCGGCAGATCAGGTCCGTATGGATTACAAGGTTAGCAATATTCCGGTGAACAAATATTCCACCTGGCAGCATATCCACAATTTCATTTGCTGGCACACGGCTATCAGAACATCCAATCCATAAATATTCAGGGCTTTGCTGCAAAGAAAGCTTTGTGAAGAAATCAGGGTCAGCTTCTTTTATTTTGTTTGACCATTTCTTATTTTTGTCAAAAAGATTTTTTAAGACTCGCATATATAGAACTCGACAGTACCGAGTTCTGTCATTCCGGCTTGTCCGGAATCTATAACCCTTTGATTTTCCCGGATTCCCGACAAGCGGGAATGACAACTGCGTGGTCATGACGTTTTCTTTAGAATCAACATGTTAAAAGAGAACTCGGTACTCTTAAGTATAGAACTTACTGTATTTTATTGTTATTTTTTTCATCCCGGGTAGGTCGGGAGCCTCACGGCTCCGATGCCGCCTAAGAACTGTGCAAGCAAGTTTCCCGGCACACAGCTCAAGCCTCTGTAAGGTTCTATTTTACTTAAACCCGGCAGTTGTTTGTTAACTTTCACTGTTATATCGCTACTGTGTATGACAAGAGCCTTCTCATCTGAAAATATTCACGGTATTCCGGATTAAAAGGATTTGCTTTCCCTTTTATCTTTATATACCGGTATAGTTTTGTTGCGGAAGGTTTCAACAGTTCATGGATTTTGTAT
>BDSY01000031.1 GCA_002897895.1 bacterium BMS3Abin06 | reverse complement strand
GCAAAGGGAACAAAGAAGTAATTGAGAAATATATTAGAAACCAAGGAAGAGAAAAAGACATTGAACAACTCAAAATGTTTCAATTTTGATCATGACGCCCTGCGGTCTCTGCCGCAGGGTAGTTCACTAAGTGTAACGTCATGCATATTTCCGTTTATCTCGCTTGCCATTTTATTAAGATCAAGAACACCTTCGGTGCGCACCATCGCTTCTGCTGTTAATCCACAGAAAAGCAGGAGCACAAACATGATTGCCATAAACAGATATTTTTTCATCTCTCTATCCCCCTAATAATTGCCGTTATTCTTAAAGCCGTCGTATAGATTAAAAAGAGCTTTTATGCGTTTGTCTTTATCCTTTATAACCATCAACTCGTATGAGCTGTATACACCTTTCAATTCATCTATGCTTTTAATAAAACCCGCTTTGTCATCAAGCAGCAATTTGCATACTGCAATTGCGATAAGGCAGTTGCGATACAGTTTCCCTTTATCTGCAATGCCCTGCCTTGCATTATCAAACTCTTCAGCAGCCAAAAGGTATTTTCCATTTTCAAAGTAAAATAAAGCGGTTTGGATATGCTGTTTAGCACTAACCGGAGCCGCTTCCGGTGTTCTGATTATCAATGGCCTTTCAAAGCGGATCTCAACAGTCTCTGTTAATTCATTACTCTTATCTATTGACTTTGATGTCTCCGGCTTGACCCTGCTGCCCGCACATCCTGTCAGAATAAAAAATAAGGATATAATTGCCGTCAAAACCTGATAAATATAAGTTCTGTAATTTGTGTCCCTGTTTTTCATATTGACCTCCATACTATTTATGTCGCTGTTGGCATTGCACTTATGACATCAAACCCTTTCTATTGCCCGCGCCTGATAACCTTTCGGGGATATTATGGGGACAAAAGATATGATATCTCCTTCTCTGATTTCATTCAGTCCGGCCCACTCCCTCCTGAAATAAACCCTGCGGTTCCTTCGAATATAGCCGTAATCAGCCCCGCTCTCAGCAGGATACTTATCAATAACACCCTCTTTGGCAAGACTGCGGTGGACCCTCAGCCGGAAGCTGCCGTTTTCGATCAGATAGTAATCGTCCTTTGCCGGTTCCATGAATTTTCTCCATATATTTCTGAATCTCTGCTGCGATGTAACTTCGCCGGTGTAAACAGGCACTGCCTCGATCCGTGTTTCGTGGTTGACGGGCGCCCAGAGCATTTCATTAAAATTAAAGTCCCGGGGGAAGTAGCAGGTCAGCAGTTCCTGCCTGGAGCCGATAGTTCTCAAATGAATTCCCACCTCTTTTATATATCTTTTCCCGTTCATGACATCCTCTATAAACGGCTTTATGTCGAGAGACAGACCATAGGCATTTGCATAAGACAAAAGGGCCTGCTCTACTGATTTGATCCTGTTGTCTTTTGCTTTGGATTTTCCATATACAGGTCTTACATTTACAGCCTGGACCCTTGAATCCTCCAGAAATGAAAGTTCATAATCAACATACATACCTTTAAACGGAATAAAACTGTGTGAAAGATTACTGGTATGAAAAAAGATATTTTCTTTCCTGCCGCCTATAAATCCATAACTTCCGTCAAAGGAGACTATCCCGCCTGATCCGAATTCTCTGATAGAAGAACATACCGCGCATATATACTGGGCTGTGCCGAATTTCCTGTTATTGCCTGAATAAATCATCAGGGGCCGTGCTGCCTTGTCTTTGTGGCTGTTGCAGAATATCCTCATTTTAATACCTCCTATATGCTCTCTTTGTTCATTTCATCTGCTTTTTGCAGGTGCTTTTCTATCCACATTTTTTTCGCCTGGAACAGCAATCCTGTAAAACTCTCTCTTGCCTGGCAAGCCTTTTCTATTGCTCCCATAATCTCATCATTGTCCAGCAATTGAACTGCTTCAGAATGGAGAGACAGGCAGAACTCAACATCATCTTCCTTTATAAAAGCAGTATGGCAGGAGAGGTCTTTTTCAAGTCCTGTATTTTCTTCAATCATGCCTTTTGCCTTACTCGACAGAACTGCCTTCAGAATCTTGCATTCCTGATGCAGTTGCTCCGTTTCTTCTGCAAGCCTGTCAACCCTCTCTTCCTGCTCGACGGCAATTGAGACAGGATTCATCCGGGAGAGCGCTGCAACAGCCCCCTCATACTCAAGCAGCTTCTTGTCAAAATCTGTCCTGACCTGCGGATACCTGCTATATGCCTCCGATGCTTCACCGAGATTCATTTCACTGTTCTCAAATATAAAGGTTCCTAACTCCATGATTTTGCCTCCCATAATTTAAGGTTCATTGACTTCCTGCTTTTTTAGTCGGTCCCCGTGGACTTCATGTGACATGAATATGGATTTCCCCGGTTTTCTCAGGAAATCTATCTTCTTCTGATGCCCCTTTATCCATGACCCTATATACCTTGCCCGCATTTTCCTCCTGCTGTATCTCAAAAACCGGATGCAGCATAAAACAATAATCACTACAGCGGCTGCAAATAATTGTTTTGTTCTTCTGATCTGCACTCTCTCTTGCGCAACCGCAAATAACCTGCCGGATTCCTCAGCCAGTCTTCGGGCATCAATATAATTCCTGAATCCGTATGTTTCACCATCAGCCGCATTCTCAGCCTCCTTAAGAAGGGCTGCTGCTTCCCGGTAAGTTTCCGAGTTATTATTCGTGATCTTCCGTTTAAGGTCAGCAGTCTCCTGCAAGGCTCTCTCGGCAGCGCGTCTTTGATCTTCGTATTTACTGAGTCTTTCCCTGGCTATTTCGGTCAGGTGCGTGTCAGCCGGAATTTTCAATTTTTGTCCAACCACAATCTTGTCAGGAGAAGCTGCATTGCCGTTGACCCCCGAAAAACCGATCTCGTTATTCGCCAGGTATACCCTCATCCAGTCATTCCCGAATAAACCAAGGTATGTGTCTCCGGGTTCAACCCATATAACCGTTTCGTCTGTTATTGTCTGCGCGGCATGAGTATAAGCTGATATATTAATGAATACATATAACGCTGCTATAACTATTCTTAATCCCATAATTCCTTCTCCTTATTAAAATGCCTTCGGTCTGTATGCCTTTGGAATCACCTTCCCGAAGTTGTTCTTTCTGTTGAAACCTCCCCTGTTATTTCCATTTTTCCGAGCCGGTGTATTAAAAGAAACCTCTTTCTTCGTCCGCTTGTATATTTGCTGAATGGACTTGTATATTGCCTTTCTCATTGATTCCGATACATGAGTGTTTAAAAGTTTTTCCAGCATCCTTATTATTCGATGCTCCCTGCCGAGTTTGCCGCACGACACGACAGCAGCCCAGCGCACCTGCTTGACCGGATCGTGCAGTCCTTTTAAAACTACATTAATGGCTGATTCATTACCTAAAGAACCAATGTGATAATATGCCCTTCTTCTCTGCATAGGATCATCAACGTTATCTGTCGCTTTTATAAAGATATTAAGGGCATGAGTTGGCGCAAGCCGCCTCAGGGATTCAACTGCCGTATCCTGTAACTTTGTGTCATTGGCCTTCAGAGAAGCGGCAAGGAGAATTCGTATTGCCCTCGGTTTGTCATATTCCCCTACTGATGCCAGTCTGTACGCTGCATTATATTGTTTCCCGGGATTAGCCGGATTATTAAGGTCGGCTTTTAATATGTCGATTAAACTCATTTCAAGGTCCTCCTTATTATTAAGTTCTTTCTTCTAATGTTGTTCGCGTTTCTCAATGCGTGACACTCATTGCAGCTTTTTTTCTTCATATAACATCAACCCGCAGTCCCCTCCGGCAAATTGAAAGCATAAGGGCCTGATGCCTTGAGTATTTTCCAATGATCCAGTTGAATATCCTGTACAGCTCGCTTCCATATTCCTTTTTATAATCTGTAAAAAAGCCTACGCCTACATGCAGGTAAATAAATCTCGGCACCACATCAAGGGCGCATATCTTTGCCGCCCTTGCCTTAACCGCATTCTTCTTTAAAGAACACTGGACACCGACAAGCTGCTTATTGATATGTATGGCAAAGTCGATCTTATGGTTATGGTCCAGATCACCACCGGTCCTTAAATAAAATCCTGCCAGCCGCAGTGATGACACAATGTTCTCTTCAATCCGTTTACCATGTTTCAGTGAGGTATCATTCATTTATAGTTCTCCTGTATTTTCAGCCGGTATTTATCTCTCTGCTTCTTTTAATTAATGAGTCAGATGGCTGAGCATTACCACAGGCGCCGGCAGCCGGGGATCATATGCAACCTGCAATGAGTTGTAATAATCATCATCTGGAATAAGCTCCGTAAAAAAGTCTTCTGTCAATTCCTCTTTATATGCCGCCATTTTCACCTTTCCTTAAAAATAAGTTGCGGGGCCTGCCGTAGGCATCATGGCAGACCCCGGAAAAATCAATTACTCACCGTCCATATAATCACCCCCTTTATTACTTAGTCCCTGTTCCAATAAAAAAGTGACACCTAAAATAAATTTTTTCTATAGTCTTATATTCATATCGATGTTTTCTCGTTTGCATTTCACCAGCCTCCAGACTCCTGTTTGATATGTTCAGTTATATTGTCGGAGCTGATATTTATCGCGTGACAAGCTCACCGGTTTTTTCTGCAAAATATCTGTTTTCCTTTTCAGCGATTGTTACGCGCTGCGACTGCAATCTTTTTGAATAATTCATTATCAAGATCATTAAATCTTTGACAAAACCCTCATCAAGGCCTAATGCCGCTCCTGTCTTTGCTTTGTCCTTGAGGACCATCTTTTCCTGCTCAGGGTCGAACACGGGTTTGTTTAAATGTATTTTTATTTCACCGATCTCAGCGCACGCCTTCATGCGCTTTTCAATCAGCTCCAGAATTTCATGATCCATAGACCGGATCACTTCTCTATAATGTGAAAGCCTCTCGTGCCACCAATCGTCTGACATAAAATCACCCCCTTTGCTGATTTGGTCGCTGCTCTGATAAAAAAGTGATTTCGATATTTTTTAGCAGCCGGCTCATACTTTTTATGTAGGTGACGATTTAATGGAAGTGACAGGCAAACATGAAAAATGCTATAAAAAAATGATGAATGCTATATTTTTTACACTTGACTTTTAAAATTCTCGTATTAAAATAAACCTATGATTAAAAGAAAGTTACTTTCCGATCTTAAAGGACATCTTTCCAAAAAGGAGATAAGCCTTATTGTCGGCCCCAGACAGGCAGGCAAGACCACATTGATGCTTATGCTGAAGGAGTATCTGGAGAAACAGGGCGAAAACACCCTGTTTTTAAGTTTTGATTTTGAAGCTGACAGGAACTCTCTGTCATCCCAGAGCAGTCTGATACAAAAAATCCGGCTGGAATCAGGTGAAAAGAGGAGCTATGTCTTTATAGATGAAGTTCAGCGAAAAGAAAATGCAGGTCTTTTCCTCAAAGGACTTTATGACATGAAAACACCGTATAAATTCATAGTATCCGGATCGGGGAGCCTGGAACTGAAAGAAAAGATACATGAATCGCTGGTAGGACGGAAAAGGGTATTTGAATTAAATACCCTGACATTTGAAGAGTTCGTAAACTTTCGGACGGATTATCATTATGAAGACAAACTGTACGATTTTTTTCAATTAGAGAAAGCAAGAACAAAGGAACTGCTTTATGAATATCTGAATTTCGGAGGTTATCCAGCCCTTGTCCTTGAAACGGAACTTAAGGAAAAGAGAATGATCATGGATGAGATTTACCGGAGCGTGATCGAAAAAGATCTGACTTATCTTTTACGCATTGAAAAAACAGAGGCATTCACGTCTCTTATCAAGATACTGTCCGGTCAGACAGGCGGACTGGTCAACTATTCAGAAATCTCATCAACCGTCGGAATCTCTGTCAGTACAGTAAAAAACTATCTCTGGTATGCAGAGAAGACCTTCATTATCGAAAAGATCACTCCTTTTTTCAGAAATATCAGAAAAGAGATAACAAAATCGCCAGTATACTATTTCTATGACCTTGGGCTGAGGAATTTTATCATCGGGCTGATGGGAAACCTCACCATCCCCTACGGCGCTGGATTCCTGTTTCAGAATCTTGTTCTGCACATACTGAAGGAGAAAATCCGCCATACAGGCAGGAAGATACATTTCTGGAGGACAAAGGACCGGGCAGAGGTGGATTTTATCCTTGAGTCAGGGCAGGATATTATTCCGGTAGAGGTCAAATTCAAAGAAATAACAAAAAACGAGATCGGACGTTCGCTGCGGAATTTTATATCAAAATATCAGCCGCGCCGGGCCTGGATAATAAACTTGAGCCTTGAGAAAAACATAAGATTAAACAACACGCAGGTAAGTATCCTTCCCTTTTATAAGCTGATTGACACTGACTTTAAATAACATACGCAATTCCTTCTGTCACACATTCAGCATTATTCCCGACTATAGAATAAATAGCTCTGTCTGTTTTCTGCAGACGCAGGCTTTAGCCTGCGTAATTGAAAGAAAAAAATAAAATTCTGTTGACATGGAAAAGAAAAATGAATTATTCTTTAACGAACCCAAAATCTCTTTATTTATTTTTATGGGGACAAAATGCCTGCAACACCTAAAATAGAAGATATCGCAAATAACTTGCGAAAAGCAGCAAAAAGTCCTGATGGCAAGAAGTTGGCAGGGGCTTTGCTTGATTATATTGAAGCTAAAAAGACAGACCCCGATGCACCCCTCTATCAGTTTGGAATAACTCCTACCAAAGAGCTTGCAGAAATATTATCAGAACTAAAAAACTGTCCGGAATGGGAAGAGGCTGTTTGTGAAAAGGCTGGAACGTATCTGCAGATTGCAAAAAAAGAGACTTTGAAACACAAAATACTAAAAAAGCATATTGAAGATGCTATTGGTTTATTAATTGAAAATTGTGATGTTTCTGAAAAAGGTGAAGGTTATCGTCCATTTGCATTATTAGCTAAAGCATACCTTATGCGAAGCAATATTATCCGTCCTAAAGGAATAACAATACCCGAAAGAAAAAAGGAAGCCATAGATAAAGGTATCAAGTATGCTGATGTGGCTACAAACTTAGCTAAAGAAAAGAAAGAGATTAAGGATGCATGGCGAATTAAAGCTCTTCTTTATCTCGAACTGCAAAGGATTCAGAGAGGAACCTGTAAAGCTGATGAGAAGGAATCCTATACTGATAAAATCACAGACGCTCTATATAGCGCCGTTGATAAAGGTTGTAACGATATAAATAACTTTGTGGAGGATTTGAAGATAATTGTTCATTATAGCCGTGCAAATAGCAATGATGCTTATCTGAAAAACATTGATTTGCACTCTCTTTCTCATGAAAAGATTGAACTTGAAAAAGCGATGGCTTATAAGATACTGAAGGATACTGACAACCTGTATGAAGAAATGCAAAAGCTTACCGTAAGACTTGAAAACATATATCTCACCAGTCCTGTCTGGGACGATACGGTAAATTTTATTAATGAGCTTCGTGTCGATAATATTGAAGGCTGGAAAGACCTTGCAATTCTAACATGGGAAGCCTGTGGAAAGGTTCTCAATAAGACCATGTCAAATTTACATATCCGATGGTACTGGTCACGTCAGAGGCTGTTATATGACCTTGCTTTTATGGCGGCAGATAAATTTAGTGATAAAGGTGAGAAATACCACAAAAAGGCAGACATTGCAGATTCCCTGAAGAGCCGTCCGGCATTACGATGGAATGCTCTAAATGAGAGTGCGAAGAATTATGAAATCCTTAAGAAATCTTTGGAAGCAGAAGCGGACTCAGGGTATTTAAAGAATATTAAGGTAACATATGCAAAGACGAAGCCCAGAGTTTTCAACTTTAATAAAGATTCTGTTCCTGAAGGCTGGATTGTTATACATTTTTATATAAACCAGTTAGAGAAAAAGGGGTATGCACTAATATATGACAATACCGATCCAGGCAAAGAAGAGAGTAAGAAGTGGAAGGAAGAGCCATTTGAATATAACGAACTTTTTAATTCATACATAGAATGGCAGGGGAATTATAATCGTCTGCCACATGGAGAAAAACATAAATCGGCTGAATCACTGGTAGCTCTTTGCAAGGAGATTGGTAAAGCTCTACCTTTTCTTTTCAAACTTCCCAATAATGAACAGGAGAACACTTCAGTGCTCTTTATTCCCCATGACTTTCTGCATCGGCTGCCTTTGCATGCAGCGATAAATGGAGAAAATAACGTGGTATTCCTGATAAACCATCCCAACTGTTATCTGCCAGCATGGTCATTTTATAGGGATAAAATAGATAAAAATGTTGAAAATATGCTTCTGTTTAAGAATGTCGAAAATGCTGTTGATCTCAGGGAATTAAAAGGGATAAGCAAGCTTAATTGCTGGGAAATTAATACAAATGAGGTTTCAACTAAGGAGTTTGTTACTACATTAGAAAAATTACCCAAGCCACCCAAGGTACTATCAATTTTTTGCCATGGTAAAGCAAATGCTGTGAATCCTTTTAATGCGAAGTTGAAACTAAGGGTCCACGAAAAAATAACTTTACAATCTTTGGTTCTAAATTCTCAACAATTAATCGATTAATATGTTTGCATTGTTTGGCATAAGAGTGTAATTCCACTTGGGTATTGTATTATGTGGCCTAA
>BDSY01000030.1 GCA_002897895.1 bacterium BMS3Abin06 | reverse complement strand
TCTAAGATCTGCTTCTCCCGGATTGAACGACTCTAATGCCAATTTCTCTTTTAAATCTTTAGAGGTAATTTCAATAGTCTTCAATAATTCTTGAGAAGATGATAGTATTGTTTTAAGATTTATCATAATATCTTTTTCAGATTTTACTTTTCCATCTATTAACCTTTTAGTAAAACCCATCACCGGCATTAATGGTCCTTTAAGATCATGAATCAATACGGAGAGGAACTTGTCTTTCTGTTCATTGAAGGCTTGTTGTGCCCTTCTGCGCTTAGCCATCTCCTGTCTAAGTTGTTCAACATTCATTGACAGTTTAGACGTAATAATCTTAATCCTTGATAACATACTTGAGACTACAAGAAAAAAACCCAATCTCACAGTTGTGTTCCAATAAGGAATCAAAGGATGTGAGTACGCAGGTCCAGTCATAAAATCAATCGTTTCCCACACTATAGCGCATATTAATGAGAAGATAATCCCTGCCCTTAAATTTACATACCAGGAAACAAAAAAAATGGGGAGTAAATAGAATATGGAAAAACTAAGTTCTCCTTTTGTCATGACAGCTTCCATATAGTGAATAATTCCAATAAGAATTAATAGAATTATTCCTAATGCTATCAAGTATGATTTAGGCTTCCTGTTGAGATATGTAATAATGTCTGTGAACAATACCATTGTGCTATTTCTCCACTTGTTCCTGAGTGCTTATAACCACTTTATTTCGCCCCTCTTTCTTGGCTCGATAAAGTGCTTTATCAACCCGGCTAAACAATTGATCTACAGAAAGTTCTTCATCGGATGACAATTCATATGCCCCTATTGATACAGTTTGAGGGCCGGGGAATCCCAATGTTTCAGATCTCAATTGTTCAACGCTTTCGCGAATAGGTTCAGCCAACTGACGGCTTTCTTGAATATTGGAATCAGAGCAAATGATAATAAATTCTTCTCCTCCATGTCGAGCGAGCACATCTGATGCCCTGCAGTGTTGTCTGACACACTCTGCAACAGCTTTCAGTGCCTGATCGCCTATTATATGACCGTACAAATCATTAACTCGTTTAAAATGATCCAGATCAATCATAATCAAACTTGATCTCTTTTTATACCTTTTGTGCAAGGCTAAAAGCTGTTCCATGTGCTCTATCAGGTAATGACGGTTATATAATCCTGTTAATTTGTCATGTAACACCAGGACTTCTATCTTTTCAGCATTTAAACCCAGTAGGTATCCAAATAATCCAAAACTTATCAGAGTGATCGAGTTCCGTATAAAAATACGTTAACAAGAGTGAGTCTGTTGTTGCCTCCGAAAACAACTTCAGAACCATCCATTCTCCCAGCGCTCCCAAAAAGCTGAGGGAAGCTCCGATAAGGGCCCATCTCAACCTTCTTTTTTTTAGATGTTTCACAATATCTTCTCCTTCATCAAAATAATATCAGCCCCCCAAATGCAGACAGCACCCCGCTGAACCCCACTATAGACAGAGTTGCCGCCCTTTTACCGCGCCATTCCGATGTCAATCTCATATGCAGTACAAGTGTATAAGTTAAGATCAAGGTGCCGTAATTTTTCAATCCATTGAGTGCTTAGATATTTTATAATATACACCAGACCTGTACAAAATAAATTTTCTTGGACAGCATAAGGTAAAGTAGAGGATTAGCATAATAAGTGCAGTGTCATTAGTTGTCATTCCTGCGGAAGCAGGAATCCAGTATTTACGGAGTTTTAGCACCTTTTTAGACCTTCTGGATTCCCGCTTTTGCGGGAATGACCGCAGTGCTGAGTTATTTGGACAGCATTTGATTGGAAAAGCAACCTGAATTTTGAGTTGTGACAAACCTGTCCAAAAAACCATTAATTTCAAGGAGTTATTATTGGAAGATAGGATTTTTTAAATTATCTTGGACACTACTGAATATACACACTTATTTATGAATAAGAAATGATTGAAGTTCCTCCGAAATGATGTATGCTGATGATTACTTTATTCACGAACTTGTTTTTCTAAAATCCCTCATAATAATCTCTGGAATATCTGTAGTAGTATTTACACCCAACCGAGCAAAAAACACCTTTTAAAAATTTTCCCGCCGCCGATATTCCCTATACTACTTTGCCATGAACGACATAGACTTTATGGCTTTGAGTACAGGGCAAGCAAAAAATACTTCGAGCCCTCGACTGAGCTCGGTCGAAGTCTAAACTCAGTATAAAATAAAAAAGACTTTTTGCTCGGTGGAGGACGCATAACTGCCTTGCCTGCTCCTTAATTCCATTGCAAGAATCTTTGCAGGCAGGGCAGACCGATAAGGGAGGCCCCGAAGGATCGGGATTTACGTTTCACTTCAACAGGCTCCCTCCTCCGCTAACGCTTCGGCGGATAAACTCCGCGTAGGAGTCCGCCTGTCCCGAGAGCTTGCGATGCGGGAAGCTCCGAGACTACGGGAGGGTGGGTAGCTTTATCAGTTTAAATTGGGGATCATAATTAGGATTTTAAGATTTGTTTTTCAAAAAAGGTTCCCCGAAGTAGTCCCGATAATTATCGGGACACTACAGGGCAGGCGTACTGCGTTTAATAACTGCGAGTTAAAAAGAGAGGTTCTGGAGGGAGAATTATCGAATAAAAAGAAGGTCGTATTGCCAGGCTTAGGTGCTATTGGCGGAATGGCAGTCCCGGCTGCTATATATATTTTCCTCAATAGTGATGATCCCATTGCCATGAAAGGCTGGGCCATTCCTGCGGCCACTGATATAGCATTTGCACTTGGTGTACTTTCACTGCTGGGGTCAAGGGTCCCCACCAGCCTGAAGGTCTTTCTCACTTCATTAGCAATATTTGACGATATTGGTGCGATTTTGATTATCGCATTTTTCTACACGAGCAAAATTTCTTTAATGGCTTTGGTCGTTGCCGCTTTTTGCATTTTAATAATTTTTTTACTCAATAAGCGCGGTGTTGTTGAAAAAAGTCTATATATTGTTGTCGGCGTCGTCATGTGGATTGCCATGGTTAAATCAGGTGTGCACGCCACACTGGCCGGTGTCATCCTGGCTATGTTTATTCCTCTAAGATCCGGGGGCGACCCCGATATATCTCCTCTCAAAAGTTTGGAAAACGATTTGCACCCGGCGGTTGCCTTTTTCATTTTGCCGGTATTTGCTTTTTGTAATGCAGGCATCAATTTCGAAGGGTTAGGTATGGCGCAAGTACTCCACAGCATTCCGCTCGGTATCGCTCTTGGCCTGTTTATCGGTTCACTTGCTTTTGAAGAAACCGGCATCAACCTGATGGATGAGCGTCTGGGAATTATTATGGGGTCATTAGCTTCCGGCATTTCAGGCTATTTGATCCTCCGCGCGAGTTTACGTTCTAACAATTAAAATATAACGACAAAAAAGAAACGAAAAAATATCCGCTGAATTGTATTGCCGGACAGCCTGTCAGGACCTTTTTCTTTTTTCTGCCTGAGCAGTTATTTATATCCCGGCTAAAGCTTAACTTTAAAAACGCCGATAAGAATGTCAGGAAACAGGTAAGAGGAAAGAGGGTGAACATGTATAACTATATGGTTTTTAATGTATCCGAGAGGAAGTTGTACAGGGATTTTCTGGCATATTATAAATGTAATTCATGCGACGAGCTTTATCATGTTTCCATAACCAACCCGAAACTATTAAGATACCTCGATGAGTTCATAGCAAGAAGAATGAACTGAAAAACCATATTATTCAGTTGCTTCCTTTATAGCCTCAGCAGTTATCCTGGTGAGGCTTCTCAGCTCCTGCCGGGAGATGCTTAAAGGCGGCATCAGGACGATGACATTTCCAAGAGGTCTGATAATAAGCCCCTTCTCTCTGGCTTTATAACAGGCCTTCCAGCTTATTTTGTCTTTTAGTTGATAAGGTTCCCCTGATCTTTTATCCTTTACAAGCTCGATTCCAACCATAAAACCCCTTTGTCTCACATCACCGACATGCCGGAAACCCGATATCTTATCCAGATCCTTTTGCAATATCTCAATTTTTTTTTGCATCTTCTGCAAGGTTCTTTGTTTTTTAAACACATTAAGGTTTGCAATAGCGGCTGCGCAGGCAAGCTGATTCCCTGTGTATGTGTGTCCATGGAAGAAGGTTTTCAGATCCTGATACTTTCCAAGAAAGGCCCTGTAGATTTTCTCTGTTGCAAGAGTTGCAGCAAGTGGAAGATAGCCGCCGGTGATTCCCTTTGCAAGGCAGAGGATGTCAGGGCTTACGTTTTCATGCTCGCAGGCAAACATTTTACCTGTCCTTCCAAAGCCTGTCGCAACTTCATCCGCAATCATGAGCACCTTGTATTTATTGCATAGTCTCCTGACACCTTTCAGGTACCCGGGCGGAGAAGTAATCATGCCGCCTGCCCCCTGCACAAGGGGTTCAATGATCATTGCCGCAATTTTTTCATTATGTTTCTTCAGCGCCTCTTCCATTTTCTCAAGACATAACAGCCTGCACAACGGATGCTCCCTGCCAAACTCACAGCGGAAACAATAGGGGGAGGGAGCCTTGTATGATTTGAAAAGCAGCGGAGAGAATATCTCATGGAACAGATCAATGCCCCCGACACTTACTGCCCCGACTGTATCACCGTGATAAGCATTATTAAGAGATATGAATTTTGTTTTACGCCTGTTTCCCTTATGCTGCCAGTACTGGAATGCTATTTTAAGTCCTATTTCCACGGCAGTCGAGCCGTTGTCGGAATAAAAGACCCTTGAAAGACCTTTTGGCGCCAATTTCACTATCATTTCAGCCAGTGTTGCAGCAGGCGGATGGGTAAGACCGAGGAGGGTTGAGTGGCTTATTCTGCCCACCTGGTCTTTTATTGCATTGTCTATCTCTTTTTGCCGGTGCCCATGGAGAGTAACCCAGATGGATGATACGCCGTCAATGTACCATCTGCCGTATATGTCCCTAAGAAAAGAGCCACGGCCTTCGGTAATTATTACAGGAGACTCTTCAGACCATTCCTTCATTTGTGTAAACGGATGCCAGAGATACTCTCTGTCAAGTTTTTCAATATTTTTTTTGTAAGATTGAATATTCATAGATAACTAACCAGCCACTGATTATTATTCACACGCAGGCACAGTGCCCCTGCATAGTTACGAAATTTTTCCCTGAACTCTAACTAACAGTACCATTGCAAATCTAAAATATCAAAACCGTCTGAATCATTCATAAATTCTTCATCATTTACTTATATTATTATTTATATGTGTTATTATATCTGGTTTACAAGCTCGCATAACAAAGGTATAATTTAGAAAATGAAGAAAATAACGATCCTTTTCTTGATAATTATTGCATTAATTTCAGGTTATTTAATCGGAAACCGTACGGATATCTTTTCGACTAACCCGGCCTCTTCTCCATATACATACAATCTTCAACTGCCCAAAGAGCTTGCGGGTGACGGCGCAGCCTTTTCAAATATAGTTAAAGTTATAAGTCCGGTTGTTGCCAATATATCCACTACAAAAACCATTATAAATAAAGATACCACACCTTTTTCAGATTTTTTCGACACTCCTTTCGGCGATTTTTTTGAATCTTTCAAGATGCCGAAAAAGTGGAAAGAACAGAGCCTTGGCTCAGGAGTTGTAGTCTCTTCGGACGGTTATATCATAACAAACAACCATGTTGTTGAAAAGGCTGATGAGATAAAGGTGACTTTATATGACCAGCAGAATTACACGGGCAGGATTATCGGTACGGATCCGAAGACAGACATTGCGGTCATAAAGATATCCGCTAAAAACCTCCCGGCAATAAAGTGGGGTGACTCAGATGAACTCCAGGTAGGTGAGTTTGTACTTGCATTCGGAAATCCCTATAGTCTGGGCCATACTGTTACCATGGGGATAGTAAGCGCCCTCGGCAGGGCAAATGTAGGCATCGCAGATTATGAAGACTTTATCCAGACCGATGCGGCCATAAACCCGGGCAATTCAGGGGGACCGCTTGTAAATATAAAGGGAGAGCTTATCGGCATAAATACGGCAATCTTTTCAAGAACAGGGGGATATCAGGGCATAGGGTTTGCAGTGCCGAGCAATATGGCCGGATCCGTCATGAATCAGCTCATAAGAGAAGGCAAGGTTACCCGCGGATGGCTTGGAGTAACAATTCAAAACCTGACTCCTGAGCTTGCCGGGGAATTTGGCCTTAAAAAATCCACAGGTGCGCTTGTCACCGATATCTTTGAAGGCAGTCCTGCTGAAAAGGCCGGTTTAAAAAGGGGGGATGTGATTGTTGAGGTTAATGTCAAAAAAATTAAAAATGTTGAGACCCTGAGAAACATTGTGGCCCGGAGCAAGGTAGGGAGTAAGGTAAAATTAAAAATCCTGCGGGATGGAAAGACCTCTTTTCTGCACGCAACTATTACAGAATTCCCCCGGGATATTGCCCGGGCGCTTCCGGTGGAGTCTGAAGAGAATTTATCCGGAGAGGAAGATGCGCTTGCCGGCTTCAGCGTTATGAACCTTACACGCAACATAGCCAAGCAGCTCGGACTCTCAAGGAATGAAAAAGGTGTTGTTATAGTTAAGGTTGATTCCTACAGCGCTGCCGGGGATGCAGGACTGAAAAAAGGCGATGTGATTCAGGAAATCAATAAAAAGAAGATAAAAAATTTAAGTGATTTTAACAAAATACTGCCCGGCCTGAGGGATGGGGATACTGTGTTATTGTTCATTAACAGAAACGGTAATAAATTTTATATTACCCTAAAAGTTTACTCTTAAAAAAGGATATAAAAATGTTATACAGAGCTATATTTTTCCTGGTTTTTGTAGCAGGTGGTTACGCCATAGGATTGAGAGAGGGCGCCGATTATCAGGGCATTTTATGGGGCGCCGGCATTGGGTTAATTGCCCTGATCCTGGAGTATGTTTTAACTATGGTCGGTTTTGGAACCGTGATCGGGGGATTGGCAGGTTTATCTATCGGGCTTTTGTTCGCAAAATTGATCTACTTCCCCTTAAGAACAATCTTTACCAGCATGGACGGGACCTATATCGGACTTGTTTTCAATGCATTATTCGGTTACAGCGGCCTTCTTCTGGGATTGAGGGCAGGCAAGGATTTTACCTTATCAAACATAATCAAAGCCTTCAGAAGCAGGGCTGAAGAAGGGTATGCCAAGGTAATAGATACAAGTGTAATAATAGACGGCAGGATAGTGGATGTCTGTGAAGCGGGATTTATAGAAGGAACATTTATTATCCCACAGTTTATCTTACAGGAGCTACAGCATATTGCGGACTCGACCGATTCCCTCAGGAGGACACGCGGAAGAAGGGGTCTCGACATTCTCCACAAGATACAGAAGATGACTACTATCACGGTAAAAATTGTTGACGAAGATTTTCCTCAAATCAAAGAGGTAGATGCCAAATTAGTAGCATTAGCCAGGATGATGGGGGCCAAGATAATTACAAACGACTTTAACCTCAACAAGGTGGCTGAATTACAGGGAGTAACCGTGCTCAACCTTAATGAGCTTGCAAATGCCGTTAAACCCGTTGTGCTGCCCGGCGAAAGGATGAATATCTTCATAGCCAAAGAAGGCAAGGAATCCAGCCAGGGCGTGGGTTACCTTGATGACGGGACAATGGTAGTGGTTGATAATGCAAGAAGGAGAATAAATCAGCAGACAGATGTTATTGTTACAAGTGTCCTGCAGACTACGGCCGGGAGAATGATATTTGCAAAGCTCAAGGAAGATGCGGACAGAGAAGAACTTAAGATGGCGCGGCATTAATGAAGACAGGGGTGATTGCCATAGTCCCGGCAGCCGGTCTCGGAAAAAGATTTGATGCATCCGGAAGAAAAACCTTTGTTAACATCAACGGCATCCCTCTTTTAATTTATACCCTTAAAAGGCTTCACCGGGAAAACTCCATAACAGAGATCATCCCTGTTCTCAAACAGGAAGAAATCGAAGAGGGATTTGAGCTCGCCGGGAAATATAAGCTGGACAAGATAAAACAGATTGCTCCGGGGGGTCGGGAGAGGCAGGATTCCATATATAACGCTCTGAGGCTTATTGAAAAGGCCGGAACCGGCTCCCCTGATCAAGCCGCACCGGTGTACCGGGACAGCATTGTCTTAATTCATGATGGCGTGCGGCCGTTTATCCCGGAAGGAATGATTGACAGGCTCGTGAGTAATGTAAGTGATGCCAACGGTGTCATACCCGGTATTGCGGTGAAAGAGACTATCAAAGAAGTTAATAATAACGGCATTGTTGTTTCAACCCTGAACCGTGATAAAGTCCGGGCTGTCCAGACCCCCCAGGCATTTTTGTTTAATACAATTAAAAACGCATATGACAGGGCATACTCTGAAGGGTTTTATGCAACAGACGATGCAGCCCTTGTTGAGAGAACAGGCGGCAAAGTTAAAATTATTGAGGGCAGTCCCTTCAATATAAAAATTACGACTCCCGAGGACCTTGAGATGGTGGAATACGTACTCGAAAGGGAGCAAAATTTATCATGAGAATCGGTTCAGGATATGACTCTCACAGACTGATTGAGGGAAGGAAGCTCATCATCGGAGGAGTGGATATCCCTTTTGAAAAGGGCCTCCTCGGCCATTCGGATGCCGATGTATTGTGCCATGCGATAATAGATGCAATATTGGGAGCGCTCGGATTGGGAGATATCGGGCGGCACTTCCCTGATACGGAAGATAAATGGAAAGATGCATCGAGCATTGATCTGCTTTCAAGCATCATAGAATTAATGAAACAAAAAAACTTCGGGATATTATGGGTTGACTCAACGGTCATAGCGGAAAGGCCAAAACTTCAACCATTTATAGAGGAAATGATAAAAAACTTATCAAGTGCCGGGATACCGTCAAATTCAATTAATATAAAGGCAAAGACCAACGAAGGCATGGGTTTGATCGGCAGAGGTGAAGGAATCGCAGCCCAGGCAGTCTGCCTGCTGAAAGCCGTATGATTTTCGTAAGACAAAAATATTTTATAGCCGCTGATTTACAGTCATCCTTAATAGTCCTGATCCTTCTTATCCCCTCAAGCACCGGGATAATGAGAGGTGGTCATCTTGAAAACCCTGCTTACTTTGATGCCGGTCTTTTCAGTAAGCTCTGGATGCCCGATTACAGACTTCGGGCATGACGAAAATAAAAAAAGCTGTTTGTAAACATAACAATTGAGCCGTCATTCCCGCAGTCCGTTGAGCGGGAATCCAGTCTTTTCAGTAAGTTCTGGATACCCGACTACAGACTTCGGGTATGACAAAAATAAAAAACAGCAGTTTATAAACAGGAACTGATTAATACCTGTAATGTTCCGGTTTGTAAGGGCCTTCAACAGGAACCCCGATATAGTCAGCCTGCTCTTTGGTCAGCCTGCTCAATTTAACCCCTATCTTCTCTAAATGGAGCCTGGCGACTTCCTCGTCTAATACTTTGGAAAGCCGGTAAACCTTCTTTTCATATATGTCCCTGTTTTTCCAGAGATCCATTTGCGCAAGCACCTGGTTGGCAAAGCTGTTGGACATTACAAAAGAAGGATGCCCTGTAGCACAGCCGAGATTCACCAGTCGCCCTTCGGCAAGCAGGAAAATACAATGTCCTTCAGGGAATACATATTTATCAACCTGCGGCTTGATATTGATCTTCGTAATGCCCGGATAGTTGTTCAATCTGGTTACCTGTATCTCATTATCAAAATGTCCGATGTTGCAGACAATTGCCTGGTCTTTCATTCCGGCCATATGCTCAATTGTAATAATGTCCATATTCCCTGTAGTAGTTACATAGATGTCACCTTCACCAAGGGTATCTTCCACTGTGGTTACCTCATAACCTTCCATAGCAGCCTGCAAGGCACAGATCGGGTCTATTTCAGTTATAATTACCCTTGCGCCAAATTCCTTCAAGGAGTGGGCACATCCCTTTCCCACGTCTCCGTAGCCGCAGACCACTGCTACCTTCCCTGCAATCATAACGTCCGTGGCCCTTTTAATGCCGTCGGCCAATGATTCCCTGCAGCCGTAGAGATTATCAAACTTCGATTTGGTCACTGAATCATTTACATTGATTGCAGGAATCAGCAGTGTCCCGTTTTTCATCATTTCATAGAGCCGGTGAACGCCTGTTGTGGTTTCTTCGCTGACACCTTTCCACTCCTTTACTATCCTGTGCCACTTCTGATTGTCTTCACTCAACAGGGACTTCAGGAGATTGTTGATGATCTGTAATTCCTTATTGTCCGTAGGCTCATCAAGGATGGCAGGGTCGTTTTCCGCATCATATCCCCGATGAATTACTAACGTGGCATCTCCACCGTCATCAACAATTAACTGGGGGCCCATGCCTCCGGGGAAAGTTAATGCTTTATTCGTACACCACCAGTATTCCTCAAGAGTTTCACCCTTCCAGGCAAAAACAGGCACGCCGGCTGCTGCGATTGCCGCTGCCGCATGATCCTGTGTTGAAAATATATTGCAGCTTGCCCACCTGACATCCGCTCCCAGGTCAACGAGAGTTTCAATGAGCACGGCAGTCTGAATAGTCATATGGAGTGAGCCGGAAATCCTTACACCTTTGAGGGGTTTTTCAGGGGCATATTTTTTTCTTATAGCCATTAAACCCGGCATTTCCTTTTCAGCTATATCTATCTCTTTTCTCCCCCATTCCGCCAGGCTGATATCAGCTACTTTAAAATCCTTTGTTTTTTTCTCTGCAGCCACTGTACTCATAATCATTTGCCTCCTTTTTTTACTTATATGCCACGTTTTTATTTTTCAACAGAATTCCTGCCTGATTAATTCCTGCTGTACATATGAATTTTATACTAAACCCCGGCCTTCATATTTTCAACTTAAAAGTAATTATAGAAGGGATCACGGCAAACGGCTCACCACCTGATGTAATCAACAAATGATTGCCGGAGATATTCTGCTTATCGGGAAAGGCATTTCGGATTGAAAAAAACTTTATTTGCCTTTTAAACACCGGGGTCAAAGAATATGAATTACTTAAGCCCTGAAAATCAGACAAAAAAATTTATTTTCCTTTAGCTGCCTTTTTCAGTGTGTCCGCCATATCCGTCTTTTCCCATGTAAATCCAGGCTCGTTCCTGCCGAAATGGCCGTAGGCAGCCGTTTTTTTGAAAATCGGTCTTCTCAGATTCAGTTTCTTGATTATCGCTGCCGGCGTAAGATCAAAATTCTTTCTGACAATTGCCTCAATATCTCTTTCAGGGATCGTACCTGTTTTGAAAGTATCCACAAGTATTGAAACAGGTTCAGGGACCCCTATTGCATAAGCAACCTGTACCTCAGCCCTGGTAGCAAGTCCTGCAGCAACAATGTTTTTTGCCACATATCTCGCCATGTAAGAGGCTGACCGGTCAACCTTTGAAGGATCTTTACCTGAAAAACATCCTCCTCCGTGGCTTCCGACACCACCGTAACTGTCAACAATTATTTTTCTTCCTGTCAGGCCGGTATCACCCTGGGGACCGCCAATGACAAATCTGCCGGTAGGATTGATATGATAGGTAATATTCTCTTCATCAAGGAGTTCTTTGGGGACTACCGGCTTGATTACCTTTTCTATGAGGTCCTCTTTCAGCTCTTTCAATGTTATGTCCGGGCTGTGCTGGGAAGAAATAACAATCGTATCGATTCTATGGGGTTTCCCGTCTTTATATTCAATAGTCACCTGTGTTTTGCCGTCAGGTCTCAAATATCCGAGGACATCTTTCTTCCTTACTTCCGTTAACTTCATGGCAAGCTTGTGTGCAAGCATTATAGGCATGGGCATCAGTTCCGGGGTCTCATCGCAGGCAAAGCCGAACATTAACCCCTGGTCACCCGCGCCTCCTGTATCAACACCCATGGCAATATCACCGGACTGCTCATGAATGGAGGTAATTACAGCACATGTTTCATAGTCAAATCCGTATTTTGCCCTTGTATACCCTATATCCCGGATGGTTTCCCGTATTATTGTAGGGATATCGGCATAACAGGAAGTGGTTATCTCGCCTGCAACAAAGGCAAGCCCTGTAGTAAGCATTGTTTCACAGGCTACTCTGGCATTCTTGTCATCAGCTATGATGGTGTCAAGTATCGCATCGGATATCTGGTCGGCGATCTTATCAGGGTGCCCCTCGGTTACGGATTCGGATGTAAATAAGTAGTCTCTTCTTTTCATTATAGACGCTCCTCCATTTTAGAGATAATTCGTTAATTATGATGTTTTTCCCTTATTCTTGTCAAGATAACGACTTTATTTTTCGTTATATAACCTTTATTTGAATCCTGTTGGTTTTATAGGTTATAGTAAAAAATTCTTTGAGTTTCAGGAAAATTATATGCTTGACAGTATAGTTATTAAAGGTGCGAGGGTTCATAATCTTAAAAATATAGATGTCGGAATACCCCGCGACAGCCTTGTGGTTATTACCGGCCCATCGGGCTCGGGCAAGTCATCTCTTGCATTCGACACAATTTATGCAGAAGGCCAGAGGCGTTATATTGAGAGCCTTTCCGCCTACGCAAGGCAGTTTCTCGAACAACTGCAAAAGCCTGACGTTGATTCTATAGAAGGTCTTTCACCATCCATTGCAATAGAGCAAAAGACCACGGCAAAAAACCTGCGCTCCACAGTCGGGACAGTCACGGAAATATACGATTATCTAAGGGTCGCATATACGAGAATCGGCAGGCAGTCCTGCTATAAATGCGGCGCTCCCATAGCAACCCAGGGAATTCAGCAGATAATCGATTCTGTTACTGCGTTACCCCGAAAGACACGCATCCAGGTGCTTTCACCGATTGTAACAGGAAGAAAAGGAGAATATAAAAAAGAACTGTATGAAGCCAGAAAAAAGGGTATCATACGGGCGCGAATAGACGGTGAAATGGTTGATATCACTAAGGAAATAAAATTAAACAGACATAAAAGACATAACATAGATATTGTCATTGACAGATTAATTATCAAACACGGAATTGACAAACATATTTCAAGAGCCATTACACATGCAACAGAGTTCTCTGATGTTGTAATAATCAACATCATTGATGAAAACAGAGACATTTTTTACAGCACAAAACTCGCATGTCCGAATTGCGGTGTAAACTATCCTGAGATCAGCCCCCGTTTTTTTTCCTTTAACAGTCCCTTTGGGGCATGCCCGGAATGCAGGGGACTGGGATTTAAAAATGCCGGTGAAGATGATGAAGATTCCCGCACTCACGCAATATGTCCCTCCTGTAACGGCTTGAGGCTTCGCAAAGAGGCGCTTGCCGTAAAAATCAACGGCCTGAATTTAGGCGAGTTGTCCGCAAAACCCATTAATGATATCCTTCCTTTCCTGGAACATCTGGCGCTTACCGGCACTGAACAGACCATAGCTTCAAAGGTATTGAAAGAGACAAAGGAGAGACTCTGTTTTCTCAACAAAGTGGGACTCGGTTACATTACTTTAAACAGGCCTGCAGTTACGCTCTCCAGCGGGGAAGCGCAGAGAATAAGACTTGCAACACAGATAGGTTCTTCCCTCACAGGAGTTGTCTATATATTTGATGAACCGACTATAGGATTACACCCGGGAGATTGCAGCAAATTGCTTGACAGTCTCTGCAAATTAAAGGAAATGGGTAATACTGTAATCGTAGTTGAACATGATGAAGACACCATGAAAAGGGCTGACCACATTATTGATATGGGCCCCGGGGCCGGAACAGAGGGGGGACACATAATATCAGAAGGCAATTTAAATCATATAACCAATGATAAAAAATCCATAACCGGAGCCTATTTGCGCAGGTCCCTGATAATTCCTGTTCCGGAACAGAGGCGAAAACCAAAAGATTTTATTACAGTAAAAGGGGCAAAGGAGTTTAACCTGAAAAACATCAACGCCAAAATACCATTAGGCGTATTAACGTGCGTTACCGGAGTTTCCGGTTCAGGCAAGAGCACCCTGATAATTGAAATACTTTACAAGGCCCTTTCAAAAAAGCTTTACGCCTCAAAGGAAATCCCGGGCAAACACAAGGGCATACAGGGGATTGAAAAAATCGACAAGGTCATTGACATAGACCAGTCTCCGCTGGGGAGGACGCCGCGCTCCAATCCTGCAACATATACCGGAATTTTTACATTTGTGAGAGACCTGTTTTCCCGGATTCCGGATTCAAGGGTAAGGGGTTACAGACCAGGCAGGTTCAGCTTCAATGTAACCGGGGGAAGGTGTGAGACCTGCAAAGGAGACGGCCTTATAAAAGTCTCGATGCATTTTCTCCCTGATGTCTACGTTCCCTGTGAAATATGTAAAGGCAGCAGGTACAACAGGGAGACCCTTGAGATAAGATATAAAGGCAAAAACATTTCAGATGTCCTTAATATGACAACAGCGCAGGCCCTTGAATTTTTTGATTCAATCCCGTCCTTAAAACACAAACTCTACACCCTTGAAAAAGTCGGTCTCGGCTACATACAGCTCGGCCAGCCGGCAACAACACTGTCGGGCGGTGAAGCGCAGAGGATAAAGCTTTCAAGAGAATTAGGCAAAAAAGCCACAGGCAATACTCTCTATATTCTTGATGAGCCTACCACCGGCCTTCATTTTATTGATATTCAGAAACTCCTTGATGTCCTGAACGGGCTTGTAGATGCAGGCAACAGTGTGGTTGTTATCGAACACAATCTCGATGTTATAAAAAGCGCTGATTATATTATTGATCTGGGGCCGGGAAGCGGAGAAGGAGGAGGCAAAATAGTCGCATCAGGAACTCCTGGGGAAGTCGCGTCAAATCCAGGATCATATACGGGAAAATTCCTCAAAGAAAAACTCGGTTTAAGAGAGGCGGTGGCATGAGGGGGGGGCGGAGACACGGGGAACGAAGACGCGGAGACGCGGAGACGCGGAGACAGAAAAAAACTTGCAGGTCTCTGTCTCCCCGTTTCCCCGTTTCGATTTATATGCTGTTCATGATTTGTTTACTGTTATCAGGTTGCACAAAGAATGACAAAATGTACAAAGAGAGCCGGGTATTGATGGATACTTTCTGCACAATAACGGTAGTCAGCCCTTCAAAGGAAAAGGCAGGGCAGGCTATTGATGCAGGGTTTGCAGAAATCAAAAAACTTGACACACTCCTGAATTACTTTTCAGATGAGAGTGAAATCAATGCAATCAACAGGGCAGCCGGTATCAAGCCGGTCAAGGTAAGCAATGAGACACTGGAAATTATAAAAAAGATGTCAGATATTGCAAAGGCTACAAATGGGGCCTTTGATGCAACCATTGCCCCTGTTATCAAACACTGGAAATTTTCAAAGGATTCATCCGCCTCTTCAATACCATCCGGGAAAGTAATTGAACAGGCGCTGAGGCTTGTTGATTATAAGAAAATAAAAATCAATTCCGGTGCCTCGGAAATATACCTTGAGGCAAAAGGTATGGAGCTTGACCTTGGGGGCATTGCAAAAGGTTATGCCGCAGATAAGGCAGTGGATGCAATAAGGGACAAAGGTATTAAAGCAGCCCTTGTGGCTGTAGCAGGTGATATACGGGGGTTTGGATTAAACCTTTCCGGGCAGGGATGGAAAGTAGGCATCCGGAATCCGAGGCCCGAAGCTGAATCGGAAAGACCCTGGGAAGATATATTTGCAGTCCTCCATCTGAAAGACAGGGCAATATCGACCTCAGGCGACTATCAGAGATTTTTTATAAAAGACGGTAAACGCTACCATCATATCCTTGATCCTGAAACAGGATTTCCGGCGGACTCGGGTTTAATCAGCGTATCCGTGATTGCTCCTGAAGGTTATCTGTCGGACAGCCTTTCCACGGCTGTTTTTGTTCTCGGCCCTGAACAGGGGATGACTCTTCTTGAATCAATGGGGCTTGATGGAGTGTTAATAGATGCTGATAAAAAAATCCTCGTTACAAATAATTTAAAAAAGGAAATTGAAATCTTAAACACCGATTTTCGCAAAGCTGATAGATTATAAGAAATAAGTCCGCCGTTTAACTACTTTGAGCTATTTTCAGCAGCGCATTAACTATAGCGACTGCTACAGTCGATCCGCCCTTCCGGCTTATGTTAGTTATAAAGGGGAAACCCTGCCCGGCAAGAAACGCCTTTGATTCCACAGCCTTCACAAACCCGACAGGCACACCGATGACAAGGAGTTCGGAGTTCGGAGTTCGGAGTTCGGAGTCATTAAGAATCTCGATTGTCTTATACAGTGCAGTCGGTGCATTTCCGATTGCAATGATGCCGATGTTGTTATTTTCTTTCAGCGCCTGCTCGATTCCTGTTTCTGTCCTTGTTTTTTTGTCTGTGTTCTGTGTTCTGTGCTCTGTGTTCCGGATATTACAAATAACCTTCCCGCCCCACCTTTCCAGAAGCTTCTTGTTGATGCCGGTCCTTACCATCTCAACATCAGTAAGAATATCTTTCCCGGCCCTTATTGCAGCAACTCCCGCCTTAATTGCATCAGCATGAAATACAAGGCTGTTCTTAAATTCAAAATCAGCAGTCGTATGTATTACACGCTTTACAACCGGGTGTCTTTCTTCCGGCAGATCGCTTAAATCAACCTCTCCGGAGATTATGTCAAAACTCTTCTTTTCAATCTCCTCAGGCTTAAAGCCGGCTGCGGCCTCAATTCTCTCAAGCACCACACTGGCGATTTTATTGTGAACCCCGAGAGGCTCCGTACAGATAAACCCAACACCGGGATACTTTTCCCCGGCCTCCTCGATTATATCCGGGATATCTTTTGATACATGCGTGCCGCCGGTCAAAAAATATGGATGGACGATCACCTTTTTTGCTCCGTCCCGGACACATGAAGTAATCGCCTCCATAATGCCTGGGTTTCCAAATTTAAGATACGCAACCCTCACGCAATCCTTGCCGCATCCCGGGTGCATCATTTCATGCAGCAGTTCCGCCACATGCCCGAGATTGTTTGCACTGTCATCAGGACTGCCGTGTCCTGCAAGAATAATCTTCTTCATCATGCTCCTTTACAAAATCAACAAAATTTTTCGCTATTGAGGGATTGCTCCCGAAATGTATATGAATATAACTGCCAAGGGTATTTTTTACCCTGTAGCCTTCATCCTGGATTTTTTCTCCTGAGCCATTCTTAACAGAATAATTTTCGGACATCCAATTATTCGTCTCTGCTCTGTCAACTATTTCCGAATAATGAAATTCATGCCCGCGAATTGCAGACCCCTTTTTACCGGGAATGGAATCCTCTTTCAAGACTACTTCACGATAACCGAGCCTGGCTCTGCCCTTTGTCATTTTTGTTTTAAAGGGGAATGCTCCGGCCATTGGATAAAATGCATTGTCGAGATCATAAATCCCTTCAGTGATGTACATGAACCCGCCGCACTCTGCATACACAGGCATTCTTTTATCAGAAAAATTCTTCACAGACTCTAACATTGACTTATTATCAGACAACTCCTTTGCGTAAAGCTCAGGATACCCGCCGCCGATATACAGGGCATCAGCGCCTTCCGGTATTTTGCTGTCAGACAGAGGGCTGAATTTCACAATCTCCGCACCGGCATCTCTCAGAAGATCAAGGTTGTCTTCGTAGTAAAAGCAGAATGCCTTGTCATAGGCAACGGCAATCTTAATTGATCCTTTGCTTAAAGTTGAACTATGTTGAGCCACATTAAGCAATGCTGAGCCACTTTTGAGCAATGAATCTACATCAACATATTCCAAAACCGCATCAGCCAATTTATCTATCTCTTCAGAAGAAACAGGTTCTTCCTCAGCAGTTACCAGTCCAAGATATCTGTGGGGAATTTCAAAGCCCGGGTTTCGCGGCAGATACCCGAAAACAGGAACATCCCGGACACTCTCTTTGAGTCTTTTGTAGTGCCTCTCTGAAGCAACGCGGTTGAAGATGACACCCACTATACCAGGAATCGGTGAGACGAGAGGACTTTTTTCTCCGCGTCCCCGCGTCTCCGCGTCATAAGAAACAAATCCCTTCACCACTGCTCCGGCACTCTCAGCCATTCCGTATGCGTCGACAACGAGAACAACAGACAACCTCAGCGCAGCCGCCAGGTCTGCTGTGCTGAGGTTGCCGTCATACATTCCCATCACTCCCTCGACAACCGCTATATCAGAGTCTGCCGAATGCCTGGCAAAACAATCGATCACAAAATCCCTGCCGCACATCCAGAGGTCGAGATTTCTTGAGTTCCTTCCGGTGATGAGAGTGTGCAGTCCTGTATCAATAAAATCCGGCCCTGTCTTGAAGGGCTGAACTTTATAATTTTTTTTTCTCAATGCAGCAAGTATTCCAAGAGTAATAGTTGTCTTGCCGCAGCCGCTGTGTGTTCCTGCTATAACTACGCCCTGCATAATTTTAAAAGCTCCTTAAGGAGTATTTTGTTATGTTCACGGGATTTGACGGCAACCCTTATGTATGAGCCGTCAAGTCCCTTAAAATTCGAACAGTCCCTGACAAGTATGCCTTTCTGCCTGAGGTTAGCGACTATCATCTCCCCCCCCCCCTTTTCTAAGGGGGGGGTTAATAAATAATAGTTAGCTGCTGACGGAAAAAACTCTATCCCCGCCTCGCGAAAACCATGCTCAAGGAACTGTTTTTCATCTCTCATCAGTCTCATGGTCTCATCAGCATAAGAGCTGTCGTCAAGCGCAGCAATTGCCGCCTTCTGGGCCAGGTTATTAACTGTCCAGGGTTCCTTGAATTTTTTAATCCTGTTGATCAGGTCCTTATGAAAAACTCCGTATCCAATTCTCAGTCCGGCTATGGCATGAAATTTCGTCATTGATCTCAAAACTGCAAGATACGGATTGTCCCGGACATCACTAATCACCGATGCCTCCGGGCAGAAATCAATAAAGGCCTCATCAACAACAAGCAGGCATCTCATTTCTTTTGCAGCTTCCGCAATTCCCAGCGCTTCCGTTTTGCCAAGGAGATGCCCGGTGGGATTATTGGGATTACACAGAAACGCCATGTCGCAACCTTTCATGGCTTCAATAAATTTCTGAGGTTTAATTTCAAAGTTGTCTTCCTTTTTTAACTCGCAACTCGCAACCCGCAACCCGCAACTCATTGTACATGCTCTTTCATATTCTGAAAAAGCCGGTGCAGTGATGAGAACTCTCCCCGGACCAAGCGCCCTTGGTATGAGATAAATAAGCTCCGTGCTTCCATTGCCGCAGATTATTGTTTCAGGGTCTGAATCATGATGCCGGGCTATTACTTTCCTTAATTCCTGTGTGTCAGGGTCCGGATAGTTGACCAGATTATCCAGCTCTTTTTTAATTACATGCTTCACCTTCTCTGAAACTCCAAGCGGATTTATCGAGGCGCTGAAGTCAATAAGCTTTTCTTCCGGGATTCCGAGATATTCTGCAATTTTATAAATGTTTCCGCCATGCTCAGGGTTCTCTGTTCTGATTAACTCCATAAAGTACACCTGATATATAAAATTGCAAGCGCAGTAAGCAGTCCGAGAAATGATGTGATTTTTGTTATCCTTACAGCCTTTCCTGAAGCCTCTAAATATAAATCATCCGTGTTCTCTGCTCTCTGTTCTCTGTTCTGTCTTTCCTCTCCTATATATGGCTTATTCACAAACACCCTTCCATAAGTCAACGGCCCTCCGAGCCGGACACCTGTGGCCCCTGCCATTGCCGCCTCGGGAATTCCGCTGTTCGGACTCGGATGCTTCCTGCCATCCCTTATCATAATCCTGAAGGCGTCCATGCCGCTCATGAAATTCGCCTTCGTAAAATTTCGTTTTATATTTTTCAGAAGCGCTTTGATCTCCGATTTTGACCATTTTCCGGTTTTTTTGCGCCACATTGAAAATTCACCGGCGATGAGCCTGGAAAAGCTTATAATAAATGCAGCGGCAACAATTAAAAGTCCGGTGATCCTTGCCGGTATATAATTTACAGCATCATCAAGCCTTGCCGATGCCCAGCCGAAGTTTTTATACTCTTCATTTTTATAACCAACCATGGAATCAAGGGTATTGATTGCCTTGTACGCCATTGCTAATGGCAGGCCGCCGATTGCAAAATAAAACATGGGCGCAACTATTCCGTCCGAGGCATTTTCGGAAAGTGTCTCAATTGTTGCCTTCAATACACTCTTGCGGTCCAGCCACTTCGTGTCCCTGCCTACAATCATGCCGAGCTTTTCCCTGGCGCCCTCTATATTGCCCTTGCCTGCTTCATCTATCACGGCCTTCCCGGACTTCAACAGGTCCCGCGTTGCAATAGTAGTCGCTACCAGGTAAACAAAAACCGCTAAAAACAAATAGGAGGCAACAGTTGCCGGCTCCGGCACAAGAAGAATTGAGCTGAGAAGGTGGAACAGAAAATATGTCAGGCCGGTTATTATGAGCACCAGAATAACGCCGGCTAATTTCTCCCTTTTCCCCGGTGTTAATCCGCGCTCAACCTTCTTCAGAAAATTGTGAATAACGGAATTATTTTTTATGCTTCTTGACCCGTGATAACTGCTTTGAGTTGTTTGTTCCGGGTTTGATACTTTATCCTTTAATATCCTGCCGGTTTTTGTTATTGCCCATCCGATTCCCTTTACCGGGTGGGGCATCCGGGCGGGGTCGCCGATTAAAAGGTCAAGTATGTACGCGAATAAAAGCGCTGCTGACTCTGTCATTTCAAATCCTCCTGCGTTTTTTTCATGCAGTATTCCATTCCCGCCTGCCTCAAAATAAAACATATGTCAACGCTGTTTTTTAAAGTATCAGCCCATTTATTTATTGCTTCTTCTCTTTGTGCCTGATAACTGAATGTTATTGAGTGAGCCGGCAGTCCCTTTTTCTCTCTCAATGAATCAAGCAGCGCAGCCCTTAAATCATCATTATCAAAAATGC
>BDSY01000029.1 GCA_002897895.1 bacterium BMS3Abin06 | reverse complement strand
GGTGGATAAAACAGGGGTGATAATATCACTCTTCCTCGCCGGCATACAAGACAGCTAAAGTTGTTCTCTCAAAAGGGCGATATATACAGTAAATACAATAAATTATGAGATTCCGGAGAGAATGAAATCAGGGAAGAATCAAATAGCTTTAAAAAGAAGGGATCGTAGTGCGGGTTGTGAAGATTAATTTAAAAGCCGCTGTCATAATTTTAATTGCCGCTGCCGTAGTTTTTGCTTCGGGCAGTTCTTATTCCGGGGATAAGGGCAACATGGATGTTGTTCTTGTTATGGACAGTTCGGGAAGCATGAAAAAGACAGACCCTCTCTCTTTGCGCATACCGGCCGCCAAATTATTCATCTCCCTCATAGGAGAAAATGACAGGGCCGGTGTAATAAGTTTCAGTGAGAGGAGTTATCCGATCATAGATTTAACTCCTGTTGATAGTGAAAACAACAAGGACAAAATCTTCAAAGCCATTGAAAAGATTTCTTCAAACGGGCTTTACACAAACCTGCATGATGCATTAAATAAAGGCATTGATCTTCTTCCGCAAAACCAAAAAGCGGAAAGTAATCAAATAATCATACTTATGTCCGACGGCATGATGGATGTCGGCGACCCTGATGAGGACAAAAAACTTGTTGATAAAATAAAAAACGAACTTACGGCAATACTTGAAGACAGGGGAATCAGGGTATATACAATAGCATTCACCGAGCAGTCGGACAGGAAGCTGCTTGAAAAGATATCAAAACAAACGGGCGGGTTTTATAACCTCGCCCTTTCAGATAAAGATTTCCATTTAATATTCACTTCCATATTTGAGAGCCTTAAGTCCCCTGATATGCTGCCGATGACCAGGAACGGCTTTCTTGTGGACGGATCAATCGAAGAACTTACCATCGTTGCCGCCAAGGGCTCTGAGGAGACCAGGATACAGCTCAATGCCCCTGACAGCCGGAGTTATTCCTATGAAAACCGTCCCCCGGAAATTAAATGGTTTGAATCAAACAAATTTGACATGATAACAGTAAAAAAACCGGTTGAAGGAAGATGGGAGATACTTTTCAGCGCAGGCGAAAACAACAAGGCTTATATAATTACAAACCTTAAGCTTATGACCGACTTCAACCGGTTATATTCAATTTTCGGAGATCCCATAGATGTTGAGGTCTGGCTTGAAAAAGAAGGCAGCACCATAAAAGAACCGGATGTGCTGGAGAAAATTGATATGTATATTGAGCTGACCAGTCCTGACGGCAAAACATTGAAATTGAAACCGTTTGATAAAGGAGAAGGTATCTTTTACAGAAGGATAGCGCCATTTTCCCCAGGAAATTACAAGCTCAGGATTGTGGCAGATGGAAAGACATTTCAAAGAGAAAAGTCATTTGTCTTCAACGTTGCAACTGCAAAGGAATCACAGGAGGAGGTTGAGGCGGAACGTTCCGGTAAAAAAGTGGAAGAGTCCTTAGAGCAAAAACCCGCTGAAGGGGAAAAGGTGGAGGAAGAGCAAAAGGCAGATGAAAAGATTGATGAAGTGTCATGGGGAGTGGTAATGGTCAAGTTTTTATCCATCAACTTGGCGCTCGGTATTATTGCCTTGATTTATATCAAAAGAAAACGCCTTATGGAGATAAGGGGGGCCAAGGGACTTTTTAATTTAAGCAGGATCAGGGGTTTGATAACAAGAAAGAAAGAAGAAGAGCAGGAGGACCAGGCTCAAGAGACGGAGGTCAGGGAAGAAACCGAGGCGCAGGTTAAGCCAAAAGAGAACGAAGAGCAGAAACATAAGATAGCGCCGGAAGAAAAGGAAGACCGGGAAGAACCTGAAAAACCTGAAGAACAACAGATCGAACAAAAAGACAACGAGGGACAGGAGAAAGAAGCTGAACTGGAAAAACAGGAGACAGAACAGAAAAACAAAAAACAGGAAACAGACACGGAGAAACAGAATGAAACAACAGATGAGCAGGATATAGAGGAGACCCCCAAAACAGAGCCTATGGAAGAAGAAGCAGATGAAGCAGAGCGGAAACAGGAGAAGAAAGAAGGCAGGGACAGTGATCAGGATTAGCGCTCTGGCATTTTTATTTACCATTCAATTCCTTTTAATCTTCCTGGGACTCGTTGTTTTTTTGTTCGCCCGGTACAGGAAACAGAAGCAAAAAGAGATAAGGTACGAAGATGAAATCGGGAAGCTCCGGCACAGCATCAACAACCATAAAGAAAAAAATGAAGAACTTTCAGGCTGGAAAAGCATGTTTAATGAATTACAGGGTAAATTCGAGAAAATTAAAAAATTTAATTCAAAATTAAAAAACGCTGTTGCTTCCCTGGTCCCCGAGGCCGAGAGGTCCAAGGAATATAAAGAGTTGATCGCCGGCATCGAACAAAGCAATAAAGAGCTTGACTTGTGCATAGGGACCCTTGAGCGGGAAAATGAAGAGCTGGAAGAAAAAATTACATCTTATGAGAAGAAGGTTGACGGCCTGACCATCAAGATAGAGAGCGATTATATAAGCAAAACAGAATACAGTAAGCTTTCGGCTGAAAAGACGGGTCTTGAAATCAGGGTGAAAAAACTTATGGATGAGCTTGAGAGCAGGACCAGGGAACATGAAAAACTCGACAAAAATTACAAATGGCTTGAAAATGAATACAATGCGTTATATAACAATATAAATGAAGGCTCCTGAATTAATAGCAATAGAATTACCGTAACTACTCAGGCGCTAAGTGGCAAAGGCACATAGGCACAAAGGGTTACAGAAATACAAGAAAAGTTTTTCATTCTTTTTTTCACTTT
>BDSY01000028.1 GCA_002897895.1 bacterium BMS3Abin06 | reverse complement strand
CTTGTTACTCCAAGCAGATAGAGCGAAAAGCAGATAATACGTCTGATTACTGCAGCCCCGAAAATTTGTGTTGCTCTATTCATTCTTTCTCGTGAAAGCTTATTGTCAAACTGTATGTCCTGGCAAGATATAATCACTTAAACCTCCTCATAACAAACCCTCTTTGGGCTATGCTTGTCTTTTTGAATGCTGTAATAGCAAGGCTATTTCTCAAAATTATAGCATTTGGTGGGTTTATTGTAAAGCTTTATGGTGACTTCTATTTTGCCATTTTAGCTGTTGAATCTTTTGGGACACGGCACTAGTTGTCGTAAAATTTATTTGGCTGACAAAATTCTCTTCTCCAAAAACCTCATCCATTAGCGATCTAACCCGATGCACATTCTCATCCCCAATCTGAACAAAAATAGATCCCGAATCTGTAAGTAAATCCCGCACCACAGTTAACCGGTCCCGTAAGTACGTCAAATAAGAATGGATCCCATCCCTCCAGGTATCACGAAATGCCTTCACCTGTTCCGGCTCACGAGTAATATGTTCAGTATTGCCATCCTTCACATCACGACTCGTAGTGGACCACTGAAAATTAGAATTAAACTTAATCCCATAAGGCGGATCAATATAGATACACTGCACCTTCCCGCGCAACCCCTCCCGCTCAGCCAGAGAAGCCATCACCTGCAAACTGTCACCAAGAATCATCCGATTAGACCAGTTAGCATCATGCTGATAAAACTCGGTTTTAGCCCCCTCATCAGGCAGGCCGTTGAAGTCATTAAAGAGGTCGATCTGTAACTCAGCAGCTTTGTCATCCTTCTCAGTACAGCGACGCAGGTCATCAATGAGCGCCTTCGGATGCACCTTTTCCTGTATATAAAGCGGCGGCGCATGGACCACAAGATCAGACCAGTCCTGCTCATCCTTGCCGCGCCAGACTAACTGCGGATCAAGGTCACGGTTCCGCCGCTCATAGGCAACCCGAATAGGGCTTTGCTCATCCTTCCGCATTACTGACTGGAACTCGGCAGTAGGGATGTTTTTGCGGCTTGCTTCCTCGTGTTTGAGAGTTTCGATTATCTTTTTGGTTATTTTCTTTTTTGCCATATTTTTATCCTTATTGTCTCATATGTCCTGTAAATGTCCCGTTTTCAGAATGCCCCTTTTGCCCCTTTGATGCCCCTATACGTGACGGGTTTGATGAGTTTATGACTGATTCCCGTGAGCCATTTAATGTCCTGTTTGTCCACTTTATGTCCAGTTTGATGGTATTCTGAGATCATGTCCCCTTCTTATCCTTTCTCAGATTTCTCTTAGCAGGTTTATCTCTTTCTACTTTATACGATGGCATATCTGGCACGTTTATGGCACGATTGGCAGGGTTATGGCACGATTACGCGCAAGCACATAATAGGCGCTCCGTCCCGCTCCCTGGGAAACAGATGTATCAAAGGGTGGTACACGCAGGACACCCATACTGTCAAGCAGATCAACGAGGCTTGCATAAATCTCTGATGTCAGGGCATTAAAATCTTCGACACGGCGGCGGACCAGTTCGCCGCCGGCCTTCTTGACCAGTTTTTGCATTTTAGGGGCGCGCTTTTTTTCATCAGAACCCCATACATATATCAGGCGGGTTTTCCGGTGTTTGGTTGCGTGGTCGTACTCATGTTCTGTTGGGGATACTCCGTCCTGGTTCTCATTCCCATATTCATAACCAAAAATACCGAGGTAGATATCACAGCTTTCCACTTTATCAAGATAAATCTGATCAGCTCTTTGATCTCTTGCAGGCAATTCCTCAAAAAGAAAAACCTCAGAGATAAACCGATGAAGAACAGCATCACCCAGAAGAAAGGCCTTCAAGTCCGGACGAATCTGCTTAAATTCGCTCTGCACACTGCTGATAAATATTTTTAACCGCCTGTTTTTCTGCATTTCACACTCTACTTTTCAGCATTCATAATGCTGTCGATCATGTTATTAAACTCAGCTCTGCGGCGGTTCCGGATAATTTGTTGAGTCGGCTGCCCCTGGTCATCAAGCTCCCAGTGTCTCGTTGGGTACTCATAAGGTGAGTTAAGGATAGGTTTTTCAAAGAATTGATTATCCACGTTTACCCTTTTTCGTTATTTTAATATTTGCATACAAAAAACTTGTTAATATTCATCATATTTTTTTGAGCTTCCATGTACTACTGAAGCCGGATACTTCACCGCATTCAAATCCATTTTTTCATTCGCCGCATTTATCAAATCAATCCCCAGCTTATCAGCAATCCTGACTAAATAAATCAGAATATCCGCAAGCTCCTGCTCAACCTCCTTGAGCTTATCAGGCGATAAGTTACTACTCTGCTCCTGCGTAAGCCACTGAAAATGCTCGATCAGCTCCGCAGCCTCCGCGATCAGCGCCATAGACAGATTCTTGGGAGAATGAAATTGATCCCAATCCCGTTCTGCCGCAAACTTCTGCAAACAAGTTTTTAAATTTTCGAGAGAATCAGAACTCATATTATTGTTTTGTGATAAGAATATTATTTAGCCCAATTATTCAAGATGTTACATTTTAACGAAAAAGAGGGTATTGGGCAAGGGAAAAAACCGGGAATCCTTCACCTTGTTCGGGATCACAAGAAAGATTCCGGACAAGCCGGAATGACAGAAATATTGTAAAGGCCATTTTAATCTTATTCGTATTTTACTTGTATTTCATATAAAATATATAGATATCTGATATCCCGAAGAAAGGTTCTGAAATGAAATTCAAAAATAATCTTTTTTATATTTTTACGTTTATTTTATTTTTGCTCTTCACAGGCGTTTATGCATGTCAAAAGGATCAGGCCGGAAATGCCCCGAAAGAAAATCTGCCTGATGAACTGCAAACAGATGCCCAAATCGCCAACCTGCTGGCATCGATGAATATGTATTACTTTAAAAGCCCCAGAAAGGCCCCTGACTTTGAGCTGACCTCTCTGAAAAGGAAAAGGATCAGACTTGATAAATATCGCGGCAAGGTAGTCCTCCTCAGTTTTGGGGCCACATGGTGACCATGGTGCAGGAAGGAGTTGCCTTCCCTGGAAAATCTGCATCAGCGTTTCAAAGGGAAACCCTTTGCCCTTCTCGCCATAGATTTGCGGGAAAAAAGAGAGACTGTTCTCAGCTATGTCCGAAGACACGGCCTCACTTACACTAATCTATTAGATCAGGACGGGGAGGTGAGTTCTTCATACGGTGTCAGCTCCACTCCTGCCAAGTTTCTTATTGATACTGAGGGCAATATGGTTGGAGCGGCTCTCGGCTACAGGGAATGGGACAAAGACGAGATGATATCATTGATAGAATTGCTGTTAAAGCAATCTTTAAACGACAGTATCGCTGATCTTGCCTCGTAGGCATATTCAGATTCAAAAATAACAAGGCCGGCAAGAAATGCTATACCTCAGTATCTGTTTATCTGCTTATTTCATAATGCGTTTCTTCGTGTCCTTCGTGGTTATATTGGAGGAGTTTATCCGCAGGCTCTATAGAGTGTAACTGCAATATTGTATCATCAATGGTATTTTTTGCGAGTTCAACAAGGTGTTGATGGTGGGTGAAAAATATAACCTGGTTTTTATGTGAAAGCTCTGCCAGAATTTTTAATGTGGCTTTTGCCCTTTCATTATCAAAATTAATAAGGATGTCATCGACAATAAGCGGCACGGGTTCATTGTTTTCCAGATACTTTTCAAGGCTGGCCAGACGAAGAGAGAGGTAAAGCTGGTCCCGGCTTCCGTCACTCATTCCTTTGACATTTACCCTCTCTCCGGAAGGGCGAATACCTGTAAGAATAGGTTCATCTTTCTCATTGAAATCTGTCTGAAGTTCTGTAAAAGACCCTAATGTTAACTGAGAAAACAGGCTGCCTGCACGGTTTAAAATGGGTGCCTGATTCTCATTTCTGTAGCGTTCAATTTCATTTCTGAGGATGGCTGAAGCAAGTCGCAGGCGCATATATCGGTCTACACCATCATGAATCGTGGCAAGGAACTCCTGAGCTATCTCTGCGGTTTCCGCAGCTTTGGCACTGCCATCCATGCGATCAAGTTCATTTTTCTCCCGTCCAATTGCTTCCTGATTTTCCGCTCTTCTTTCCTCAATCTCTTCAATCTTTTCATTTAGCTCTTTTATTTGAGAAGGCAGCGCATCCGGGTCAATTCCTTCAGCTTCTTTAATAAGAACCTCTATAGTAGAACCACCGCTCAAATCAAGAAGCTGCTCTTCAAGATTACTAATTTTATCTTGAATAGTACGTGCCTGCTCAGACAGCTTTTCTAATTCTCCCAGCTTATCATATTCTGAACAGTCCGATTCACGGCAGAGTTCATTTAAAATGGATTCAGATGTTTCAATTGTCGTGCGGGCATCGGTAATGCTCTCTTCTTTCTCACTTCTCCGGAGTTTAAGCTGCTTTAAAGTCGCGGAATCTTCCAGGGCCTTTTTGAGTCTTGAGTTCAATCCCGCGACAGCCTGTTCAGCAGACAATTCACCGAGATCGGGGGCAATACTATCGACAAGAGATTTAACTTCAGCAGCAAACTTTTCTCCATCACTTTTTATACCATTAATGCGCTTTTCCAGTAACTTAATTTGATCATTCTTTTTGAATAGTTCCTCGACCTTGGACAGGACTGTATTTGCTACAGCAGGGGTGGTTTCTTTAGGAAGTCTGAGCCCTTGTATGGCATCAGACCATTCAGATTGCCATAGCGAAAACTCTTCAGCTGCATCTTCCTTGTTTTTTATTGCATTTGAAAGACTTTCTTGAAGTTGGCCTGCTTCTTTCTCCAGTTCTTTACGAGTGATATTGCCTTCCTCTATCAGATCTATCACTTCCTGACAGTGATCAATCAGGGAGGCAAGAGTCTGCTTCTGGTCGCCGGGCTTTTCTCCAAGTTCCGCCAGACATTCATTTAAAGCAGTGCGATGTTCGTCTATAAGCGATTTAAGTGTATCAATGCGGTTTTGATCTGTTCTTAGTTTTTCTATTTCCTGGACAAGCCTGTTTTGTTTTGTAATCCATGAACGCATCTCTTTTGGCGAAAGAGGTACAATGCCGGATTCCTGCCATAAATCCGACCAATCTTTCTTGAGACTGTCGCTGCCTTTTTCAACCTTGTCAAGCTCGCCTTGTAAAGAAGAAATTTCCTCAGAACACTTTTCCTTTTGAGATATCCACTCAGCCTGTTGTGCTACTCTGTCAGCCTCTCTGCGAAGGCGGTCAGCCAGTTCATCTGATTCAGACACCTTCTTTTCATAAGCTACATTAAGAGAATTGTCGGGACTGTAGGAAGCGGCTTCGTTTTTTACATCCTCTTTATCGAGCCAGGCACGCTTGATTAGCATCCAGCCTTCTTCACGCTTTCCTCTTGTCTCATCGAGATCTTCTTCAGTAGGAACGGTCCCGGACAGCCTGATCTCTTTAAGCTTACTTTCTATATCGATTTTTCTTTCTTCTTCGGCTGTCAGTCGATCCTTAATTCTATTGGATTGTGCCTCAAGATCATTGAAACTATTATCAAAGCGATCAACTGTGTCATCGGAAGGAATGGGAAGAGATTCCATTTCTTCAAGTGTGCCGGTCCATAGCCCAAGTTTTTTCAGATTAATTTCAGCCTGTGTTTTATCATTTTGCAGATCAGAAATAGCTTTTTTCAATTCACTATCGAGATCACCGTGTTTCTGTGCACCTGTAACAGCGCGCTGGAGTTTATCGGCATTACGGGGATCTGAAAGGTCGTTCAGTTCCTTATTTTTTGTGTTAAGTTTTTCTTCCAGGGTGTGAACTTCCTTTGCCCATCTTTTCTGGTTGTCTATCAATGACTGATATTTATTTCCAAGCTCCTGAACTCTTGCCCTCCTGGCTGCTGAAATGCTTAATTCCTTAATATCCTTAATGGAGTGACCAGGAAAGCTATCTTCAATGATCGCTCTTGATTCATCAGAGAGGATATCATTTTCCCGTTCCAGTCCAGGCAAGTCTGTATGCGCCTTACGGTGACTACCCAGCTTTTCGTAGACTGCGGCAATATTCTCTTCCTGCTGAAGTAGGGTTTCCGGTACACTCAGGGAGGCGATCTTTTCATTGATTTGTTTCAGACGTTCTTCTTCTCTGGTTAGGGTCTCTTTTGCGCTTGTTAGGTTTTCATAGGCTTTTCGCCGTTTCTCACTGAAGTCGGATGACAATATTCTGACTTCCCCCATTGCTGAAAGTTCAGCTTTAAGTTCTTTAATTGCTCCAATCTTAGGAATTGCTTTCTGTAAACGATCAAGCCGGGTTTTTTCGTTTGTAAGTCTGGCGAGTTCTTCGCCGAGTTTTACTTTTTGTTTCTCTGCATTTTTCAGATTTGAGTCATGCTCCGCCCATTCCCTACCGGACAGAGATGATTTTGAACTCTCTTTTTTTGCCTCTTTATAGTCATTGATCGCCTTGTTGATTATCTGGCTGCTTCCCCTGGATCGAAACAGATCAGAGGCATCATCCTCAAGACTTTGCATAATCTCATGTAAATGAGTGCCTCCCATGCCGGCTGCAAAAAGACTTTCTCCGACATTGCCCCCGCCTTTAAGAATATCTTCCCCGCCTTTTACCAATACCATGTGATTAATACCAAACATTGAAGAGAAAATTTCTTCCCCCATATTGCCTGTATACTTTTGCAGTGCAGTATCCGGGAGTGAAGAGCCATCAGGGTTGATAAGAGTATTTTTTCGTCCCTTTCGCCGGGTAAAAGTTAATTCTGATCCGTCAGAATGGATGATACGCGATCCGACACGAAGGTTTTTATGCTCGTGCAAAAAATTATCACTGCTTCGAGCGAGTATTCCATAAAAGAGTGCTGTGATCGCCCGAAGTGCGGAGCTTTTACCCGCCTCGTTTTGACCATAGATAATATGTAATCCTTCTTTGCCCCCTGAAAGATCAATTGTGAAATCAGTGAATGGACCAAAGGCATAAAGATATAACTCAAGCAATTTCATAATTTGCTTTCTCTAAGTAAATAGCCTCGCAAAAAGTATCTGTTTGACATCTGCAATGATTTCTTCCAGCTGTTCGGGATCATCCAGGTTAATTGAGTCCTCCCCTTGCCTGAGTTCCACCGGGAGTTTTCTCTTAAGATCTGAAAACTCATCCATCATACCTGACAGAGATTCCCGGTCAATACTGAGATTGTCAATGGCTCTCAATAATTCGCCTATAGCGTCATCCCGGTTCCTCATTTCTTCAATATCTATTTGAGCCGCGGTTTTTATTTTTACCTTTTCTATCCAGATATCTCCGGTACTTATATCAGTAGCGACTTCCCTGATATCATTTATACACTGCTCAGGGTTTGCAATAAGCCCGGCATGGGCTTTAGAGTTACCTTTAATCATTAAACGCAGCGCTAAAGGTCTGCCATCACTTTTCCCCGCCTCTTCTTCCAGAACTGCACTGACGAGATCAACCACGTCGCCGACATTTTCGGCCTCTGAAACATCCACTGATCCGATACTCCAGCGAAGAACATCAATCTCTTTATGCTCAACCTCTGTTATCCGTCCATCATCTGCCGACACTAAAGTACACCCCTTTTCGCCGATTTCCCTTATATGCCTTCCCTGAATGCAGCCTGAAAAAATGATCCAGGGATCTTCATGCAGAATTTCCCGTTTGTGCACATGACCGAGCGCCCAGTAATCATATCCTTTAGACAGCAGCCCTTCTACTGAACAAGGTGCGTATGGTTCATGTCCTTCACAGCCCGCAGCGCTGGTGTGTAATATCCCTATATTTAAATGTCCGGTGATTGCATCAGGATAGGCTGTAGACATATCTTCGGTGATAGCCTGCCTGGCAAAACTCTGACCATGTATAGCTATATCAAGATCGTCGATAGTAATTGTTTCCGGTTTTTTTGCAGAAAACACCTTTACATTTTCAGGCATTCTGAGCCGGCGGCTGATCCGGCTTGCTGCATCGTGATTACCGGAAACAATAAAAACCCTGATACCCGCCTCCCGCAATTTCGACATTTGTGAAGCAAAGAAAAGGCCTGTGTTGTAATCTTTCCAGTCCCCGTCATAGAGATCACCGGCAATCAGTATAAAATCAACTTTTTCTGAAATTGCTAATTCTACAAGATTTTTGAATGCCTGTCGTGTAGCGCCGCGGATACTGTCTACAGGGGCGCCTTCATAGTATTCAAGACCCCTGAGAGGGCTGTCGAGGTGGATGTCGGATGTGTGGATGAATTTTATCATGTTAATTTCCTGTTTTGGCACTTAGAACCCTGTATGTAATTTAAGTTTTTTTGTAATATTTTGCAACTCAATCGGATGGTGAATGCATGTGTAGACCTGTGCCCCCATTTCCATGATATTCTGCACGCTGTCTCAGCCGTTGAGACGTATGTCACCGGCATGACATATGAAGATTTCATAGACGACATATAAATATCGCGGTTCAACTCGATATTACGCTGTGAAGTTTTTTATGGAGATAGGCGGTAAATAGGCAGTGACTATAGTATACTTATCTAAAATGCGGGGATGAAATAAGGAAGGCGGGACATGAAAAATTATTCGCAGGGAGAAATCGATGGGCTTATCACATGTAAGAAGCGGATTACTGATCCGCCTCGCAAAGAGATGAAAGCTGACCGGGGGAGCCTGAGAAATGACATGCAGTTGGAATCTCTCGATGGCAAAATGGGGTTTGCTGTTTTTATGAGAATAAATGAACGCTTCCCGGAGAACTTTTCGATTGGCCTTAATTTTATTCCAAGGGATGAGCCGGGAAGCTTTTGTCTGCTCCGGTATAACGGGCCTCATGGCGAGCATGTTAACACGCCAATCGAAGAGGATCATCCGCTATTACGACCACGCCTGCCGCCACTATCCATGGAACAGGGCTGCTTTTCTTTTCAGGCGCTTTGTGCTTTTTACCTTTGCCTTTTTTACCCATCCGGCACCTCCGTGAAGTTTATTAATTGTTACTGGATAAGGCTGGCCATGCACAACCATGCACAATATGGTGTTCACATTATTAGTATATCGACCTTATCCTGCCTGTGCGTCGGTCAAAGATAATAACATCAACAACTTCATTCCTGTGTTTTATCCTGGCCCTGATAAACCTTCCTGTTTTTCTCTCAAGTTCAACATTAAGCTCTTTTTTATGGTAATAATCCATCAATGCCTTTCTCGCATCCTCACGGCTCATAATAGACTTACAAATGCCGTATTTAGTACAGCGGGGACAAAAATCACCATACGGTGTCACTGGCTTGCCATGTTGCCATGCATAAACCTCAGACAATGATCCCATCAATATGCCCGGGATTATTACACACGCAATCAAATATTTCATCTTCTCACCTGTTTTAAAAATAGCCGAAAAAAATGAAGAAAATATGAATACCGGGCAGCTGTCAGGCAGGAATGGACATTTATAATTTAACCCACATTCCGCACTCGCGAGAGGGCAGTTTTTGGAATTTCACATTCAAATTGAAACAGACTAATAAAAGGTATTATCGGTATATCTGAACAGGCACCTCCAACAAAGAAAGCATATCTTTTTGTAGTTTATCAAGTTTTAAAGGAAATGTAACAACATTATCCTTTTGTTCAAATTCAAACCATGTTAATCCACTAAAGGGTTCGAGTATTCGAGGA